>NZ_RBLT01000035.1:0-36635 GCF_003989315.1 Microbacterium sp. HSID17254 | reverse complement strand
GGGAGCGGAGCACGACGAAGGCGCTGACCAGCTCGCCGCGGCGTCGCGGACGGAGCGGGATGTCCACGCGCCGGCGCTCGCCAGGCGGGATGCGCAGGTGCTGTCGCGACTCCGGCGCGCCGGCGGTGGGCTGCCAGGCGTCGCGGAGGAGGACGTCGAGCAGTCGGGCCCCGCGGTTCTCCACCGCCACGCTGACCGGGATCTGCTCGCCGAGACGCGCACGCGCCGGGACGCGCCGGGTGACGGTCGCCGCGCAGGGGTCACCCGCGAAGACGAGATCGACCACGACGAGGAGCACGCAGAGCCCGATCCATCCGCCCAGCACCGCGTACGGCGGGTACCCCGCCAGTCCCGCGAGGACCAGCGGCACGATGCCGACGGCGAGGGCGACGGCGAGGCGGCCCGTGACGAACACCTAGATCGGCACCCGGGTCTGCTGGACCACCGACGTCAGCACGGCGTCGGCGGACACGCCCTCCATCTGGGCGTCGGGGCGGAGCTGCAGGCGATGCCGCCACACCGGGACGAGCATCGTCTGGACGTGGTCCGGGGTCACGGCGGTGGAGGCGTTGAGCCACGCCCATGCCTTCGCCGCGGCGAGCAGGCCGGTCGAGGCCCGGGGACTGGCGCCGAGCTCGACGGAGGGGGACTGCCGGGTCGCGCGGGCGAGGTCGACCACGTAGCCCAGGACATCGTCCGTCACGTCGACCCGCGCAGCCGCCTGCTGCGCGGCACGGATCTCGTCGGCGCCGATCACCGCCTCGACGCCGGTGAGCTCCCGCGGGGAGAAGCCCTGGGCGTGGCGTCGCAGCACGGACACCTCCGCGTCCCGCTCCGGCATGCCCACGACGAGCTTCATCAGGAAGCGGTCGAGCTGCGCCTCCGGCAGCGAGTACGTCCCCTCGTGCTCGATGGGGTTCTGCGTCGCCGCGACGAGGAAGGGATCGGGCAGCGCGCGGCTGACGCCGTCCGCGGAGACCTGGCGTTCCTCCATCGCCTCCAGGAGCGCCGCCTGGGTCTTGGGAGGCGTGCGGTTGATCTCGTCCGCGAGCAGGATGTGCGTGAACACCGGTCCGGCGCGGAAGTCGAACTCCCCGGTCCTGGCGTCGTACACGAGGGATCCCGTGACGTCGCCCGGCATCAGGTCGGGGGTGAACTGGACCCTCTTGGTGTCGAGCCCCAGAGCCCGCGCGAACGAGCGCACCACGAGGGTCTTCGCCACTCCGGGCACCCCCTCGAGCAGGACGTGGCCGCGGGCCAGGAGCGAGACGAGCAGGCCGGTGACCGTACCGGCCTGGCCGACCACCGCCTTGTCGACCTCGGTGCGGACGCGGTGCATGGCCTGGCGCAGCGCGGCGTCGTCGGCGGGACTGTTCTCGTCGGTCACGGGGTCTCCTCGGCTTCGGTCGGGAAAAGGATGCGGGGTGGGCAGGTGCTCATGCGTCGCTCCGTGGGGTCTGCGCGCTCGTCTCCACGGCGGTCTCCAGCTCGTCGAGGCGTCGGGCGAGGGTGACCAGTGCCGCGTCGTCGGTGGGCGGCGGTCCCGCCAGCAGGCTCTGCAGCGTGCCGCGCGGGATCCGCAGCCGGTCGGCGGCGGCGTCCGCCACCTCGTCCGCACTCGCGTGCACGGCCAGGCCCAGCCGCCGCGCCAACCGCCGACGGGTTCCCTCTCGGAGCGCCTCGGCCGCGTGCGGGGCGTCGGCCGCCCTCGCCGTCAGACGGGCGCGTCCGTGCATCGTCTCCGAGGCGCGCACGGTGACCGGCAGGGTCTCGGCGACGAGCGGACCGAATCGTCGGCCCCGGGCCACGGCCACGGCCAGGCCCGCGGTGAGCAGCAGCAGGATCGCCGGGGTGACCCAGTCCGGGGTGAGGGTGCCGAGCGTATCGGGGGTCGCGCCCTGGATGTCGGTGTCCTCGTAGGACGGCACGTACCAGACCACGCGCGCGGTCTGTCCGAGCAGGGCGAGACCGAGCGCGGCGTTGCCGTCCTCGGCGAGGGTCGCATTGCTGAAGAGCTTGACGCCCTCGACGACGGCTCGGTGTCCGTCACGGTCGTCCACGAGCACGGCGGCCGCATCGCCGTCGGCGAAGCAGCCGGTGACACCGTCGGCGGGGGCGAAGAGTCGATCGGGACGGATGTCGCCGACCTCGGCGAACGCGGGCACGGCGCACGCGGCCGGCCGGGGGGCCGCCGAGCCGGAGGCATTCTCGCCGATCGCCAGCTCGGAGAGGAGGTGCGTGCCGGTGGAGAGGAAGACCACACGGTCGGCCGGCGCGAGCAGATCCGCCAGAGCCTCGTCGGAGAGCGTGTAGGGGTTGGTCAGGGCGAGCGTGCTGTCCTCGTCGAGGGCGGCCGCGGCTGCCGCCCGGGAGCGGACGACCTCGACCTCGACGCCCTGATCCCGGAGGAGCTCGGCGAGCGCCAGGGCGCCGGTGTCGGACCGGCTCTCCGGGTCGAGCGCGCCCCGCGCACCGGGACCGGTCGCGGCGAGCTGCGAAGCCGCGAG
The DNA here is from genome assembly GCF_003989315.1 of Microbacterium sp. HSID17254. Taxonomy (NCBI): domain Bacteria; kingdom Bacillati; phylum Actinomycetota; class Actinomycetes; order Micrococcales; family Microbacteriaceae; genus Microbacterium; species Microbacterium sp. HSID17254. Next base: position 34,128 of record NZ_RBLT01000035.1, on the reverse strand, counting down.
GGCCACGGCGATCACGAGCACCGCGACGAGGACCCATCCCCACAGGGACGCGGTGCGACGCTTCGGCCGCTCCGCGGTGGTGTCGACGGCCTCGTCGGGAGGGGCGGTCGTCGTCATGCCGGCACCGCCTCTGGGCGGTGGGCGCGGAGCCGCTCGTCGGTCGCGGCGAGGTGGCGGTAGTCGTCTTCGGCGGCGGGATGGCGCAGGTACCGCACATCGTCGAAGGACGCGGCGGCGCGGCGCAGGGACTCGGCCTCCTCGGCGAACACCGCGCTCGCGGACCGGGCGATCGACTGCGCGGTCGCGCCGGGTGCCGGATCGATGAGATCGCGCTCGAGCAGGCTGCGGGCGATGGCCCGATAGCGCAGCACGACAGCCGTGTCCCAGTCGTTCTGCCGTGCGCTGCGCTCGGCATCGGCGCGGAGCTGCGCGGCGCTGCGATCGTCGGCGGCGCCGAGCAGGTCGCCCTGGGGGCGGCGGATCGCTCGCGACCGTCGGGGGCGTCCCCAGACGAGCAGAGCGGTGACCAGGGCCGCCGCGATGAGCACCGTGACGACGATGAGCGCGGTGGGGCCGACGTTCGCGCCGTTGTCCCCGCTGAAGAGGTCGCCGAGGAAGCGCATCACGTCGCGCGCGAACAGATCGAACCAGGTGGGCTTCGCGTCCGCGTACCGCGGGTTGGACAGCTCCTCCTCGGCCCAGCGTCGTGCCTCCTCCCCGTCCGGGACGAAGACGTCGTCGAAGCGCCGCATCATGGCTGCGGGGAGCTGCCCGGAGCCGTCCATCCGCCTCCCGCATCGGCATCGGCGGGGGGCGAGGCCGGGGGTGCCGGCGCGGGTGGGGGCGGCGGGGCGAAGGAGGGAGGCGCCGTCTGCGCACCCGGCGCCGGATATCCGGGAGCCCCGTATCCGGGAGCCCCGTATCCGGGAGCCCCGTATCCGGGAGCCCCGTATCCGGGCGCGCCGTACCCGGGGGCGCCGTATCCGGGGGCGCCGTACGCCTGCGTCATCATGACGTGCTCCGGCACCTGACGCGGCGGGGGAGCGCTGGTGACGGCCCGCGAGGGATCGACCGCGAAGGGATCGCCGAGCTGATCCTCGGGGACGCCGAGGTCGCGGCGCTCGACATGGGAGAGGAGGGCCTGGTCGAGACCCTCATAGCGCATCCGGCAGTCGAGGTAGACGAGCACGCCGCCGGTGCTCTGCACGACGATGGCGATCGCCTGCAGGATCAGCAGGAGAACCTGCGGGGCGAGGAGGGCGAAGACGTACCCGACCACCGCGCTCGGCTCACTGGCGCCGGTGGGCGCGATGACGGTGCCGAGGAACGAGGAGAGCATGGCGGTCGGGAAGCTGACCACCTGCATCGCCAGGCCCATGATCAGGCTGATGAGGAAGGTCACGCCGAATGCGACCCAGAAGCGGCCGCGGGTCAGGCGCCAGGACCGCACGAACGCCTCCCGGAACCGGGCGCGCTCCAGCACGAGGATCGACGGGACGAGCAGCAGCTTGGTCGACAGCCACACCGTGAGCGGGATCGCGGCCAGGCCCAGGAGGACCACGACGAGCACGACGATGCCGATCATCTCCGGGGTGCCGCCGAGGCCGCCGGCGATGAGCGCGCCGATGACGCCCGCGACGATGGCGAGGCCGCCGAAGAGGGCGAGCACCGAGAGGGAGGCGAATCCCGCGAGCCGCCAGAACGCCGGGGCCATCCGGCGCCACAGCATGCGCAGCGTGGCCTTGACGCCGACCGTGGCGTAGCCGACCTCGGCGGCCACGACGCCCTGCATGATCGCGGTGAACGCGATGGACGCGAGCCCGACGAGGAGCCCGGCGAGGAGGTTGATGGCGATCGTGCCGGCGAACACGGCCTCGAAGTCGGGGGAGGAGGGGGCGACCGTCTCCAACCGGGAGAACGTCGTGAACAGGACGACGCCCATCACCCCGGCCGTGGCGATGACCACGATGAGCTGGATGACGACGGCGAACCCGAACAGGACCTTGGGGTTGTGCCGCAGCGCCGCGAAGGCCTTGCCCAGCAGCATGCCGAAGGTCAGCGGGTGAAGGGGGATGATGCCCTTCCGGGGAGCTGGGGTCCACGTCTGGCCGCTCACGGGCCTCCCTCCGTCGTGCGCTCCCATCGTGTCATATCCTCGCGCTGAGGCGCAGACCTGCGGAGGGCGGGACTCGGTGCCATAAGGTAACAGTTATGACCTCACGCATCCTTGTGGTCGACGACGACACCGCGCTCGCCGAGATGATCGGCATCGTGCTGCGCACGGAGGGATTCGAGCCGGTGTTCTGCGCGGACGGCGCGCGCGCCGTCGACGAGTGGCGCGCGCAGCGTCCCGACCTGGTGCTCCTCGACCTGATGCTCCCCGGTATGGACGGCATCGAGATCTGCACGCGGATCCGCGCCGAGTCGGGGGTGCCGATCATCATGCTGACGGCACGCAGCGACACGGCCGACGTGGTGCGCGGTCTCGAGGTCGGCGCCGACGACTACATGGTCAAGCCGTTCAATCCCAAGGAGCTCGTGGCCCGCATCCGCACCCGGCTGCGGCCGACACCGCAGGCCTCCAGCGAGCAGCTGCGGATCGGCGACCTCACCGTCGACGTGGACGCGCACGAGGTGCGCCGCGGGACGACGCCGATCGCCCTCACGCCGCTGGAGTTCCAGCTCCTCGTGGCCCTCGCCTCCAAGCCGCAGCAGGTGTTCTCCCGCGAGATGCTCCTCGAGCAGGTCTGGGGCTACCACTACAAGGCCGACACCCGGCTCGTGAACGTGCACGTGCAGCGCCTGCGGGCGAAGGTCGAGCTCGACCCGGACAACCCCAAGATCGTCATGACGGTCCGCGGCGTGGGCTACCGCGCCGGCAGCGTCACCTAGAGACCCCATGGCCGCGACGACAGCGACCACGGCCGTCGCCGTCCTCCGCGACTGGCGCGGCTGGCCGGACGTGCTGGCGGCGCTGTGGCGACGGTCGCTCCGGTTCCGCACCCTCGCGATCACCCTGGTCGCCACGTCGCTGGCGATCTTCATCACCTGCGTCACGATGGCTCTCGTCATCCAGAACGACCTCTTCGTGTCGCGGAAGAACGTCGCGCTGGAGGATGCCCGGCGGGCGGTGGACCAGGCGCAGTCGCTCCTGGACGTGGCGGAGGTGGGCGACGACCCCGCGGCGCTGACCGATCTGTGGAACGGCATCCCGGACACCCTCTCGCGCACGTCGAGTGCCGACCAGCTCGCCGGCTTCAAGATCCAGGACGGTTCAGGGACGGTCCGGCTCAACGGCTTCACCGCCGGGCTGACGCCGGATCTGCTGAGCCCCGAGCTGCAGGCCCGGGTCCGCGAGTTCGACGACCGGCAGGCCTGGCAGTCCGTCGCCCTTCCCACGGAGGATGGCGGCGTGGTGCCGGGCATCGTCGTGGGGCAGCAGCTCCAGGTGCCGCAGGCCGGATCCTTCGAGATCTACTTCGCCTACGACCTCGCCGACGCCGACCAGACCCTCGTCTTCGTCCAACGCACCCTGTGGATCGCCGGGATCGGGCTGGTGGCCATCGTCGCGGCCATCTCCTGGATCGTGCTGCGGACCGTGTCGACCCCGATCGTCCAGGCGGCGGAGACGAGCGCGCGGCTCGCGGCGGGCGATCTCGGTGTGCGGCTGGAGGTGCACGGCGAGGACGAGCTCGCGACCCTCGGCCGCTCCTTCAATGCGATGGCCGACAGCATCGAGGCGCAGATCAAGGAGCTCGGCGAGCTGTCCATGGTGCAGCAGCGCTTCGTGTCCGATGTCTCGCACGAGCTCAGGACCCCGCTGACGACGATCCGCCTCGCCGCCGACATGCTCAACGACCAGCGTGACGAGTTCGATCCCACGACCGCACGCACCGCCGAGCTCCTGCACGCGCAGGTGCAGCGGTTCGACACGCTGCTGGCCGACCTGCTGGAGATCAGTCGCTACGACGCGGGGTCCGTGCAGCTCGAGCTGGAGGCCACGAGTCTCGCGCAGCTCGCGGAGGACGTGATCGAGCAGATGCGGCCGCTCGCGGAAGGGCACGGCACGGAGATCCGTCTCGTGGCACCCGGCGGCTACTCGCCGGTCGACATGGACCCGCGCCGCGTGCGGCGGGTGCTGCGCAACCTCATCGGCAACGCGATCGAGCACGGCGAGGGACGCCCGGTCGTCGTCACGGTGGACAGCAACCAGCACGCGGTGGCGGCCGGCGTCCGGGACTTCGGGCTGGGCATGGACCCCGGAGACGCGGAGCGGGTGTTCGACAGATTCTGGCGGGCGGACCCGTCGCGTCAGCGCACGATCGGCGGCACCGGGCTCGGGCTGTCGATCGCCCTCGGCGACGCCACCCTCCACGGCGGGACCCTGGCGGTCTGGTCCGAGCTCGGCGTCGGCTCCCACTTCGTCCTCACCGTCCCCCGCCACGACCGGGTGCTCGACGGACCCAGTCCGATCCCGGTGGAGCCGCAGGAGCCCCTCGCCGAGCTCGGTGATGCCACGCAGCCGATCTCCATCGCCGAGACGTACTCTGATCTCCTCGACGGGAAGGACCAGTCATGAGCACGCGCGCGTCACGTCGCCTCCTCCGCGCCGCTGCCGTGGCGGTCGTGGCCCTGCTGCTGCCGGCCTGCGCGGGGCTGCCGACGAGCGGAGACGTGGCGGTCGGCCTCGAGCTCGGGGAGTCGCCGGACGACGTCGACGTCCTCCCCGTCGCCTCCGGACCGATCGCGGGTGCGGGGCCGGAGGAGATCGTGGAGGGCTTCCTCGAGGCGGGCATCACGACCTCGGACAACTGGGCCACGGCGCGCGAGTTCCTGGCGCCGTCGCTGCAGCGGAGCTGGCGCCCGTCGGCGGGCGTCTCCATCGACGCCGGAGCGGAGGCGCGGACCCTGACCTCGAACGTCGCCGATGACCAGGTCGAGGACGCCGACGAGGCCGAGGTGCAGGTACTGCTCGAGCTGGTCGCGAGCGTGGACGACTCCGGGGCGTACAGCGGTGCCCCCGGCGATTCGAGCATCCCGTTCGCCCTGGCCCGGGGCGAGGACGGCGAGTGGCGCATCACCCAGGCGCCGGACGGCGTCGTGATCGACGAGGCGCGGTTCCCCAACGTCTTCGAGGGGTACTCGCTGCAGTGGTTCGATGCAGGCTGGTCGCGGCTGGTCCCGGACATACGGTGGTTCCCCCGCCGTCAGAGCCCGGCGACCACGGTGACCCAGGCGCTCGTCGCCGGAACCCCGGCGGAGTGGCTCGATCCGGCGGTCCAGACGGCCTTCCCCGCCGACGTGCAGCTGGCGCAGGACGCGGTGCTGATCACGGCGCAGGTCGCCGAGGTGTCGCTGACCCGTCCCGCGGCTGGTCTCGACCGGACGACCCTGGCGCGCATGCGCACCCAGCTGCAGGCCACGTTGAGGGCCGCCGGCGTGAACGTCACCCAGGTGCGCTTCAGTGTCGACGGGAGGGCTCTCGACGCGGGGGTCGTCGAGCTCGCCGACTCCACGCCGGAACCGGGGACGCTGGTGCTGAAGGACGGCGTGTTCGGGCGCATCGTCGGCGACGAGATCGCGTCGATCCCCGCCATCAGCCCGCAGATCCAGTCCGTGTCGCAGCCGATCGAGGCGATCGACGTCGCCGCGGACGATGCGAGTGCCGCGCTCCAGCTCGACGACGGCCATGTGTACCTCGTGGGCAAGAGCTCGCGCGACGAGCTGGATGCTCGTCCGGGCCTGGTGCATCCGTCCCTCGACCCCTACGGCTACGTGTGGTCGGTCCCCGCGGGCGCGCCGCAGGCCGTGCAGGCCGTCGGTCCGGACGTGGTCCCCCACAAGGTCGCCGGTGCCTGGCCGAGCGCCTCCTCCATCTCCGACCTGCGGGTGGCGGCGGACGGCGCCCGCGTGGCGGCGGTGATCGTGGTCGGCGGCCAGCGCTGGCTCGCGGTCGCGTCGGTGGTGCGGGACGGGTCCGGTGTGCCGACGGACCTCGGCGAGATGCGCCCGCTGCTCCAGCTCACCGAGGCGTCGACGGGACTCGCCTGGCTGGGTCCGGATCGCCTGGCCGTCCTGACCGATTCGTCCACCCCGCGGCTCCTGGTGCAGCCGGTCGGCGGTCCCGGGTCGGCGGAGACCGCACCCAGCGACGCCGCCTCGGTCGCCGGCGCCCGCACTCCCGCGGGCGTGCGCATCCTCGATGCCGATGGTCAGCTGTTCGCTCACGCCGGCTCGGCGTGGCGCGAGGTCGCGGAGGGCGTCGCGATCCTCGCCACCCGCGCCGGGGAGTGACTACTCCTGCACAGCGGCGCTTGACGTCCGTCCGCCCCCACCTCGTCCCCTTCGTGGTCCGCGCGGCGGCTCCGGGCGACAGGATGCCCGCATGGGGATCACGACACGGACGCACGCGCTCCTCGCCGAGATCGGCGCCCTGCTGCTCGCCGCGCGGTGCGCCGGGTGCGAGCGTCCGGGGACGCTGCTCTGCCACGACTGCCGGCACGCGCTCGATCCGTCGCCGCGCGAGGTGCGCACGCCGGCCGGCCTGCGGGTCCGAGCCGCGCTCGCTCTGGAGGGTCCCGCAGCGTCCTGCATCCGGCGGATGAAGGGGGAGGGCGAGACGCTCCTGGCCCGGCCGCTCGGCGCCGCGCTCGCCGCTGTCCTGACGCCCGTCCTCGTCCCCGGGGTCTGGGTGATCCCGGTGCCGACCTCGCGCGCCGCGTTCCGTCGTCGGGGCACCCGCGTTCCGGAGCTCCTCGTCCGGCGCGCCGGAGCCGATCCGCAGCGCGTCCTGACCCTCACGCGCCGGGTGCGCGACCAGCGCGAGCTGGCTGCCCCGGACCGCGCCGCGAACGTCCGCGGGGCGATGATCTCGCGGCGCCGGGGACACGGGGCCCCGGCGGTGGTCGTAGACGACGTGGTCACGACGGGGGCCACACTCGACGAGGCGGTCCGGGCGCTCGTCGCCGCCGGGTTCGTGGTCGTCGGGGCCGTCGCGCTCGCCGCCACGCCGAAGTCGCCGGAATCCGGATGAGGTTCATCGAAGACTCACCGGAGACACAGGGTCGAGGGCCGTGACATCCGCCGCGCGTCGGACTACGGTGGGGTGTCACAAGGCGACCACGGTCCGCCCTTGGCCGGGTGGACCGGGACAAGGAGGCAGCAATGGAAACGAGCATCGTGGGCGTCGGAGTGGGCATCACCGATCGCTTCCGCACCGTCGTCGAAGAGAAGATCGCCAAGATCCAGACACTCGCCGCCAAGGCGCAACGTCTGGACGTGAAGGTCACGCACCGGGTCTACCGCAACGGGCGCATCCCGGACGAGACGGTCGAGCTGACGCTGGTCGGCAAGGGCCCCGTGGTCCGTGCCGAGGCCGTCGACGGCGACAAGTTCGTGGCTCTCGACCTCGCGATCGACAAGATGACGGAGCAGCTGCGCCGCGCGAAGGAGAAGCGCGTCGACGGACGACAGCATCCGCGCGGCCCGCACTTCGAGAAGGGCAGCGGATCGCTCGAGGGCATCGACGTGCAGCCGGCCTCCGCCGAGGTGCTGCACGCCGTCGCGACCGGCAGCATCCCGGTGCAGAGCGAGGAGGAGGAGGACTACTCGCCCGTCGTCATCCGCACGAAGAGCTTCGAGGCGGAGTGGATGACGGTGGAGGAGGCCGTCGACCGGATGGAGCTCGTCGGGCACGACTTCTTCCTCTTCGTCGATGCGCGCACCGACCACCCGAGCGTGGTCTACCGCCGCAAGGGCTGGGACTACGGTGTCATCGCCCTGAGCACGCAGGCTCCGCCCGCCGAGGCGCTCGCCTCCTGATCCGACCGAGAACGGCCCGATCCCCGCGGGGGTCGGGCCGTTCTCGTGCGAAGACCGGACGGCGTCAGTCGAAGATGCCGTCGAGGATGCTGCCGATGACGAGCCCGCCGAGGATGCCGGAGGCGAGGTCGCCGCCGCCCATCCCGCCGCCGCGACGAGGACCGCCGCCCCAGCCGCCGCCCCAGTCCTGATCCTGCGGGCGGGACGAGTCGATGTCGCGCTGCGCGAGCTGGAGGGCTTCCGCGGCGAGGTGCGCGACCCGGCGGGCCTGGGCGAGCGCCGCCTCGCGGGTCTCTTCGGCAGGAAGCAGGGCCGGGAGATCGACGCGGAGTCGTTCCGCCTCGGCGAGACGGGTGCGCGCATCGGCGCCGATCCATCCGCGATGCCCGGCGATGAGCCCGCGGGCCACGCCCAGCTGGCGGTCGGCGTCGTCGATCGCGTGCTGGACCTGCGCGATGCTCGGCAGCGGATTCTCGGCGCGATGCCGGGCCGTGGCGATCGCGTCGTCGAGGCCGGCGTTGGCTTCGCGCAGACGCGAGAGCTCGGCGAACGGGTCGTTGGGCTGGCCCGAGGGGGTGAGGGAGGCCAGGGCCGCCTGCAGCCGGGCGACGGCCTCCGCCACGGCGGGCGTGGAGGGAGCGGTCCGGGCGGCGATGAGGTCGTTACGGGAGTCGGCGATGACCTCGGCCAGGGTCGACTCGGCGCGCAGGGCCTCGATCTCGAAGTCCTCCACCGCGTCGAGCAGGGCAGCGGCGCGACGCGTCGCCTCGGTGGCCGTCTCCAGCGCGAGGTTCGCCTCCTCGTTCTGCTTCGCCGCGCGGCGACGCTCCGAGATGTCGGCGCTGTGGGTCGCGAAACGGATCAGCTGCTCCGCCTCGGCCGCGCTGGCGGTGATCTGATGCATGGCGGAGTCGGAGTAGCGGGCGGACAGCCGGGACACCGTCTCGTCCGTCTGCGGGATGCGGGCGCTCAGCGCCTCGGCGTCCGCGCGGACCTGGGCGATGATCTCGGGCGCGCGCCGCACCTTCGCGACGGACTCCGCGAGCACGGTGGTCTTCTCGTCCAGGAGGTCCTGGGCCCAGTCGCAGAGCTGCAGGATGCGCGCGTTCCGCGTGCGCAGCTCCTCGTCGGTGTCCGGGATCTCGTCGTGGTTGAGCTGGTGGAGCTGGAAGGCCTCCCGCAGGTGCGTGCGCACCGACAGCAGCGCGGCCTTGAGGTCGGCGGTCAGGGACTCGCCGAGCTCAGCCTCCGCGAAGACGAGCTCGTCGGAGGTGGTGCGGATGCGCTCGTCGGCGGCGACGAGTGCCTGTTCCGCACGCCGGGCGAGGTCCGCGTCCTGTGCGGCGAGTTCTTCCTGTTCGCGTTTGCGTCTGCCCCAAAATCCAGCCATGTGCCGATCCTAGTTTCCCGGGCGCGTGCGCGGGCTGAGCATCCGCTCCAGGCGAACGGCGGGCATCGTCGGCTGGTGCGTCAGGCGGGGAGGGCGACGGGGGAGGGCGTCGCCTTCGCGGGGCGTCCTCGCTTGGGGCGTTCGGTGGTCAGCTCCAGGGCCATCTCGGGATGGGGGTGTTGCGCGAGTCGGGCCTCCGCCTGGTCGAGCCACCGGAGTTCGGCCTCCGCGGCGCAGACGAGCGAGTCGAGGACGAGGGACCACGCGAGATCCTCGGGGCTGCCGGCGGCGAGGCCGGGGGAGGGCGTGCGCCGCAGGTCCTCGAGCCGCTGCCGCGAGGCGTCCCGCTGGCTGCGGAGGATGGCGGCGGCATCGACTCCGGGCAGCGTGGCCGCGACGGCGAGCTTCACGGCGAGCTCCTCGCGCGTCGCGGGAGCGCGGAGCACGGGGGTGGTGAGCCAGCGTGCCGCCTCGGCCGAGCCCGCGGGCGTGATGCGCCAGTACACGTGACCGTGGTCGTCGGCCTCCCCGCGCTGGACCAGTCCGTCCCGCTCGAGCCGCTCCAGGGTGTTGTAGATCTGGCCGACGTTGAGCGGCCAGGTCGATCCGGTCCGGCGGTCGAATTCGTGGCGGAGCTGGTAGCCGTAGCAGGGGCCCTGGTCGAGGATGGCGAGCAGGCTCTGGCGTACGGACATGACCGGTCTCCCGAGGATGGCGGATGGAAAGCAGTGCCGAGTATATGCATACCCGGCAATTTCTCGGACGCGGCGCGGCGGACCCATGCAGGCGACGTGGAGGTCACAGGCCGGTAACATGGCAAAGTATGCCTGGCGCTCGCCTCACGGCGGCCGGCGAATGACCCAATGACAGGGAGATGACATCCGTGGCGAATCCTCTTGAGAAGCTGCTGCGCGCAGGTGAGGGGCGGATCATCCGCCGTCTGAACCAGGTGGTGAAGGCGGTGAACGCCCTCGAGGAGGACATCTCCCAGCTCACGGACGACGAGCTGCGCAACGAGACCGCCGAGCTGCGCGCCCGCTACGAGAAGGGTGAGACGCTCGACCAGCTCATGCCCGAGGCCTTCGCCGCGGTGCGCGAGGCCGCCAAGCGGACGCTCGGCATGCGCGCCTACGACGTGCAGATCATGGGTGGTGCCGCCCTCCACCTCGGGAACATCGCCGAGATGAAGACCGGTGAGGGCAAGACCCTCGTCGCCACCTTCCCCGCCTATCTGAACGCCATCGCGGGCAAGGGCGTGCACGTCATCACCGTGAACGACTTCCTCGCGAGCTACCAGGCGGAGCTCATGGGCCGCGTCTACCGCGCCCTCGGCATGACGACGGGCATCATCGTCTCCGGCCAGACACCCGCCGTGCGCCGCGAGCAGTACGCGGCCGACATCACCTACGGCACGAACAACGAGTTCGGCTTCGACTACCTCCGCGACAACATGGCCTGGCGCAAGGAGGACCTCGTCCAGCGCGAGCACTTCTTCGCGATCGTCGACGAGGTGGACTCCATCCTCATCGACGAGGCCCGCACGCCGCTCATCATCTCCGGACCGTCGTCCGGCGAGGCGAACCGCTGGTTCGCGGAGTTCGCCAAGATCGCGCGCACGCTCGTCGCCGGCGAGGACTACGAGGTCGACGAGAAGAAGCGCACCGTCGGCGTCCTGGAGCCGGGCATCGAGAAGGTCGAGGACTACCTCGGCATCGACAACCTCTACGAGTCCGCCAACACGCCGCTCATCTCGTTCCTGAACAACTCGATCAAGGCGCTCGCGCTGTTCAAGAAGGACACCGACTACGTCGTCATGAACGACGAGGTCATGATCGTCGACGAGCACACCGGACGCATCCTCGTCGGACGCCGCTACAACGAGGGCATCCACCAGGCGATCGAGGCGAAGGAGGGGGTGCCGGTCAAGGCCGAGAACCAGACCCTCGCCACCGTCACTCTGCAGAATTACTTCCGCCTCTACGACAAGCTCGCCGGCATGACCGGTACGGCCGAGACCGAGGCCGCCGAGTTCATGTCGACGTACAAGCTCGGCGTCATCCCGATTCCCACCAACAAGCCGATGATCCGCAAGGACCAGCCGGACCTGGTGTACAAGAACGAGGCGGCGAAGTTCGCGCAGGTCGTGGAGGACATCGCCGAGCGCCACGCGAGCGGGCAGCCGGTGCTGGTCGGCACCACCAGCGTCGAGAAGAGCGAGTACCTGTCGCGCCTGCTCGCCAAGAAGGGCGTTAAGCACGAGGTCCTGAACGCGAAGAACCACGCCCGTGAGGCGGAGATCGTCGCCCGCGCCGGCCGCCTCGGCGCCGTCACGGTCGCGACGAACATGGCCGGCCGAGGCACCGACATCATGCTCGGCGGAAACGCCGAGTTCCTCGCGGTGCAGGAGCTGAAGGCGAAGGGACTCGACCCGGTGGAGACGCCGGAGGAGTACGAGGTCGCCTGGGACGAGACCTACGAGACCATGAAGAAGGTCGTCGAGGAAGAGGCCGAGAAGGTCATCGAGGCCGGTGGCCTCTACGTGCTCGGCACCGAGCGCCACGAGTCGCGCCGCATCGACAACCAGCTGCGCGGTCGGTCCGGTCGTCAGGGCGACCCCGGCGAGAGCCGCTTCTACCTGAGCCTCACCGATGACCTCATGCGGTTGTTCCAGTCCGGCGCCGCCGAGGCGATCCTCGCCCGCACGAACTTCCCCGACGACGTGCCGATCGAGTCGGGTCTCGTGTCCCGGGCGATCCGCAGCGCCCAGTCGCAGGTCGAGGCCCGCAACGCCGAGATGCGCAAGAACGTCCTCAAGTACGACGACGTCCTCAACCGTCAGCGCGAGGCGATCTACGCCGACCGCCGCCACATCCTCCAGGGCGACGACATCGCCGATCGGGTGCAGCACTTCATCGAGGACGCGATCAGCGGCGTCGTGAAGGACCACACCGGCGAGGGCCACAACGAGAGCTGGGACTTCGACGCCCTGTGGACCGAGCTGAAGACGCTGTACCCGGTGAGCGTCACGATCGACGAGGTCGTGTCGGAGGCCGCAGGACGCAAGGGCGGCATCACCGCCGAGGGCCTGACGCGTGAGCTGCTGTCGGACGCGAAGATCGCCTACGAGAAGCGCGAGGAGTCGCTGGGCGAGGCCGCGACCCGGGAGCTCGAGCGTCGCGTCGTCCTGCAGGTGCTCGACCGCCGCTGGCGCGACCACCTGTACGAGATGGACTACCTCAAGGACGGCATCGGCCTCCGGGCGATGGCGCAGCGCGATCCGCTCATCGAGTACCAGCGCGAGGGTTACGCGATGTTCCAGTCGATGATGGGCCAGATCAAGGAGGAGTCGGTCGGCTACCTCTACAACCTCGAGGTCGAGGTCCGTCGCGCCGGCGACGCCGAGACGGCGGAGGTCGAGGCCAAGGGGCTCGCCACCGACGGCGGAGAGCAGCGCCTGGAGTACTCGGCGGCGAACGACGCCGGCGAGGTCGAGGTCCGCAACGACCGCGGGCAGGTCCAGCAGGCCGCGACCGACCGGATGCGCCAGGCCGCGGCCCGGGCGCAGGCTCCGCAGCTGGCCGAGCCGGAGGAGGCGCCGCGCGGCGCCTTCGGCCAGCGCACGGAGCCGGCCGCCCCGGCGGCGGGCAACCGCGAGCAGCGGCGCGCGCAGAGCAAGAAGAAGAAGTAGCCTTCGGGTGACGAGGAGGGCCAGTCCGTGCGGATTGGCCCTCCTGTCGTCCCTGTAGGCTTGATCGATGACACCATCGCGCACCTTCGACCAGTCGTCGAAGCTCAAGAACGTCCTGTACGAGATCCGCGGAAACGCCCTCGTCGAGGCGGCGCGATTGGAAGCAGAGGGCCACCGGATCCTCAAGCTCAACACCGGCAACCCCGCGATCTTCGGCTTCGACGCCCCGCATCAGATCGTGCACGACATGCTCGCGGCGCTCCCCACGGCCCACGGCTACAGCGACAGCAAGGGCATCATCTCCGCCCGGCGTGCCGTCGTGAGCCGGTACGAGGAGATCGACGGGTTCCCCCGATTCGATCCCGACGACGTGTACCTCGGCAACGGCGTCTCCGAGCTGATCACCATGACCATGCAGGCGCTGCTGGACGAGGGGGACGAGGTCCTCATCCCCGCTCCCGACTACCCGCTCTGGACGGCCATGACGAGCCTCGCGGGCGGCACGCCCGTGCACTACCTCTGCGACGAGGAGCAGGGCTGGCAGCCCGACCTCGAGGACATCCGGTCCAAGATCACGCCGCAGACCAAGGCGCTCGTGATCATCAACCCGAACAACCCCACCGGCGTGGTCTACTCCCGGCAGGTGCTGGAGGGCCTCGTGCAGATCGCGCGCGAGCACCAGCTGCTCATCCTCTCCGACGAGATCTACGACCGCATCCTGTTCGACGACGCCGTGCACATCCCGACGGCGACCCTGGCCCCCGACCTGCTCTGCCTCACGTTCAATGGGCTCTCCAAGACGTACCGCGTGGCCGGCTACCGGTCCGGCTGGATGGTCGTCACGGGACCGCAGGACCACGCCAAGGGCTTCATCGAGGGCATCACGCTGCTGGCCTCGACCCGGCTCTGCCCGAACGTCCCGGCGCAGCACGCCGTCCAGGCGGCGCTGTCCGGGGTGCAGTCGATCGACGCCCTGATCGCCCCGACCGGGCGGCTCCACGAGCAGCGCGACATCGCCTGGGAGGGGCTGGAGGCCATCCCCGGCGTGTCCTGCGTGAAGCCCCAGGGTGCGCTCTACGCCTTCCCGCGACTGGACCCGAACGTGCACGAGATCCGCGACGACGCCAAGCTCGTCTACGACCTGCTGGTATCCGAGCACATCCTGCTCGTGCAGGGGACGGGCTTCAACTGGCCGACGCCGGATCACCTGCGCCTCGTGACCCTGCCAGAGCCGCGAGTGCTGAGCGAAGCCGTCGAGCGCCTCGGGAACTTCCTGTCGAGCTACCGGCAGTAGCCTCCGCGGGCACGGACGCATCGAGGTCGGCCGCCAGCCGGCGCACGGCGGCGACCATCGTCGAGCGCGGGGCGACGTCGGAGATCGGCCGGGCGTGGAGCAGCGCCGCATCGACGGCACGACGGTCGTAGGGCAGGAAGGCGATGTCGGTGAGGCCGGCGAACCTCTCCAGCGTGCGACGGATCTGACTCCGGGCGTCGAGGCCGAGGGGTCCCGGTCGCACCTGATTGACGACCACCGTCATCGGCGTCCGCCCCACGAGGCGGCGGACCTCGGCGTGGTCGCGGAGGAAACGGCTGATCCCCACCGGGTCGGCGGGAGCCACCGCCACGACCCGGTCCGCTGCGCCCAGTGCCGCGGTGGTCGCGGCGTGCCGACGGGGGCCGACGACATCATGGGTGGCTTCGTCGTCGGCGTCGATCGCCGCGGAGACGTCGACGATCGTCTCGTCCCGCCAGGTGCGGCAGGCCTCGAGGGCCGCCCGCAGCCGCGCATCCGACAGCTCCGGCCAGCGGCTCGGACGGTTGAGCCCGGCGAGCACGTCGACCTCGGTGCCGCCGGCGAGCAGCCGGACCGAGAGCCGGGAGAGCTCCGCGGGATCCAGCGCCCCGGTCCCCGCGCGGCGGCAGGCTCCGGCGAGCCCCGGGGCGTCGTCGTCCATGCCCAGGAGCAGGGCGAGCGAGGGAGCCACGGTGTCCGCATCGGCCAGGACAGTCCGCCGACCGCGACGGGCGAGCTCGACGGCGAGCTGGATCGCGACCGTCGACCGTCCGGGCGCCCCGTGCGGGCCCCAGACCGTCATGATGCGCGACCGGGAGACCGGCAGCCGCGGGGCGTCGAGCGCATCCGCGGACAGCGCCGCGGCGATCTCCCAGCCCGCCGCATCGGTGCGCAGTGGTGGGGCGAGCCCGAGCCGGGCCACCGCTCGGCTCTCCGGGTCGCCGAGCGTGAGGATGCGGACGCCTGCGCGGTCGCAGGCCGCCCGCAGCTCGGCCGTCAGCGTCTCCCTGGTCGCGGATACCACCACCGCCTCCACGTCCGGCTGCAGGCGCGCGATGAGGGCCGCGGGCGCGGCGGACGGCAAGGCTATCCCCGTGATGCCCTCCCACTCCAGCTCCGCCACGAGCGCATCCACGCGGGGCGCGGCCACGGCCAGGAGGACGACGCTCATGATCCGGACCCGACGGGGATCACGGAGAGCGCCGCCCCGCCGGTGACCGCGCCCAGCACGGCGGCGACGTCGCTGCGGTCGATCACGATCTCGACCTCCGCCGCCCCGTCGGCGAGGAGCCCGTCCGGTTCGAGGACGGTGCGGACGGCGACGTCCCCGACGAGGAGGCGCGGCTCATCGTAGGAGCGGCCGTCGTCGCGCAGCGGCGCCTGCCAGACCTCGACCTCCGTGCCGGTCGCCACATCCTCCGGCAGAGCGACGCTGCTCTCGACGACGACCGTGGTCGTGCGGCTGCTCTCCGCTCCGGCCGTCGCCGTCCGCGGCAGGAGCTCGCCCTTCGTCAGGGTGCGGGCCGCGATCCGCCCCGCGGCGAGCTGCTCCGGCCGGAGGTAGTCGTCGGAGACCGCCCCGAGCGCCACGTCGACGGTCTGGAAGTCGGAGGCACGGAGGACCTCGCCGCGGACGATCGTTCGCCGGGCCTGGAGCACGGGACTCGCCTGGTCCGCAGCGGTGACGATGGACCAGACGCCGGCGACCGAGGCGAGCACGAGGACGATGCCGACCGCGAAGCGGAGGTCACCCCGGAGGCGGCGACGAGGGGAGCGGAAGAGCGGGGCCATGGCGACATCGTCACAGAAACGCCGTCCGGGGCGACCGAGTTATCCACAAGGTCCCGCCGATCCCCGACACCGTGCCGGACGGCCGCCCAGAATGAGGGCATGACACCCCCGCACCCGCAGTCCCCCCGTTTCCTCGCGCCCGCCCAGGTCGCCGAGCTGCTGAGCATCGACATCGACGAGGTGATCGCCCTCGTGCACGCCGGGCATCTGCGCGGCGCCCCGCTCGGGGCACCCGCCCGGTGGCGCATCGAGGAGCCGAGCATCGAGGAGTATCTCGCCGCGCAGACGGAGGAGGCGCGGCGCATGGCGCTGTGGCGGCAGTCGCAGGCGGCCAGCTTCCCGGAGCTCTGGGGTCGTTCGGTCACGCCCTTCGCGTGAGCGTTCAGATCGACGCGGTGCCGAGGACGCGCACCGCGGAGAGCGCGGCGTACGGCACCATCCGGAAGCCGTGCACCGCATCCGCGCGGCGGGCAGCGCCGCTGTCGTGCTCGGCGAGATCCAGGTGATCGACGGCGGCACGGTCGATGGTGCCGTGCAGGTCGTCCCCGACCAGCAGTCGGAGCTGCACGGGGAGGCGACGCCGGGCGAGGTCGCGGAGCACGAAGCCCAACGTCATCCGCTCGCGCAGCGTCGGCGCGCCGGGGCTCTCCGCGGCGAGGCTCGCCAGCATCGCCCCGTGGTCGACCGTGAGCCCGCGCACCGCCGCCACCGGGACCAGCAGGACGGCGCTCTGCAGCCGTGCGCCCTGCGGCACCCGGGGGAGCGCGGCCACCCAGTCCACCCCCAGCGACCGCAGCCCCACGGGCACCCTGGCGCCGTCGGCGAGGTGGAGGATCGCCTCGGCCTGCGCCGCGCACAGGTGCCGCAGACGCGAGCGGAGATCGAGCCGGGCGATGCGGAGGCGCTCGGACTCGGCGTCGCGAGCGGCGCGTTCCGCCTCCCATTCCGCGGCGAGCTGCCCTTCCAGGTCGTCGAAGAGGGATTCCCAGTGCATCCGACCGAGCGTACGGCCGCGCGCCCCCGCACCCGAGTTATCCACATCGGCACCGTCGCGTACGGGTTGTCCACAGACCTTCGCCGTCGTCCCCGCCGGCGGTCCACGCCGTGGTCTACTGACGTCTCGCCGACGCCTTCGAGGGGAGAACCCGATGATGCTGGCCGAGTTCTTCGGACCACAGCCCACCCCCGCCGATCAGCTTCCCGACCCCGCGCTCCTGGTCCGGAGCCTCACACGGGGCGCGCTCGAGGCGCTCGCCGGGATCCGCGAGGTGGATCAGCTGGCGCGGTGGTTCAGCGAGGAGGCGTACCGCAGCCTCGTCACCCGTGCGAACCTCGCCGCTCGCGCCCGCAGCGCACGCGGGGTGCCGCCGGCCCGGCCGACCTTCGTCATCCGCACCGTGCGGGTGACCCATCCGCGCGACGGCATCGTCGAGGCGGTCGTCGTGGTGGCGGGGCCGGGGCGCACGCGCGCGGTGGCCCTCCGGCTGGAAGGGCTCGACCACCGGTGGCGCGCGACGTCGCTCGCCATCCTCTGAGGTGCGGGACTCTAGGCTGGGGAGGTGTCAACCCTCAGTGATCTCGCCCAGGCCCAGGGCCTTCTGACCGACGACGACGTGGAGTGGCTGCATCGGCTCGCCGGTGACGGACAGCTCCTCGCCGACCTCGCCTCCGCCGACATCGTCCTGTGGATCCAGACCGAGGACGGCTCGTTCATCGCCGTCGCGCACGCGCGGCCCAGTGGCGCGGCGACGCTGTTCTACCGCGACATCGTCGGCGAGCGCGTGCGGCCCCAGTGGCGGACGCAGGTGCAGGGCGCCTTCGAGTCCGCGGAGATCGTGGACTCGTCCTCGCCGGACTGGTTTGAGGAGACGCCGACGCGGGTGCGTGCGGTGCCGATCGTGATCGAGCGTCGCGGAGAGGACAAGGCTCCCCGCGTGATCGGCGTGGTGACGCGGCACACGAATCTCGGAGAGGTCCGCACCCCTTCCCGTCAGCAGATCACCTTCGACGAGTGCGCCAACGACCTGTTCCGGATGATCGCCGACGGGAGCTTCCCCGACCCGGCCGCGCCGACGTCGCCTCGACGCGGGGCGCCCCGTGCGTCGGACGGCCTGATCCGCATCGACGTCGACGGCATCACCACGTTCGCGAGCCCGAACGCGCTCTCCGCGTTCAACCGGATGGGATTCGACGACGAGCTGGAGGGGGAGTCCCTGGCCGAGGTGACCACCCGGCTCGTCCCGCCGTCCCGTCAGGTCGACGAGTCCCTGCCCGTCGTGGTGACGGGGCGCGCTCCCTGGCGCACCGACATCGAGGCGCGGGGGGTGACCGTCTCGCTGCGGGCGATCCCGCTGAAGGACCACGGCACGCGCATCGGAGCGATCGTGCTGTGCCGCGACGTCTCGGAGCTGCGTCACCAGGAGCAGGAGCTCATCACCAAGGACGCGACGATCCGCGAGATCCACCACCGGGTCAAGAACAATCTGCAGACGGTCGCCTCGCTGCTGCGGATCCAGGCGCGGCGCACGCACTCCGACGAGGCGCGCGACGCCCTCACCCAGGCCATGCGCCGTGTGGACGCCATCGCCGTCGTGCACGACACGCTCGCGCAGGGCCTCACGCAGAAGGTCGACTTCGACGAGGTCTTCCACCGGGTTCTCAAGCTCGTCGCCGAGGTCGCCTCGGCGCCGAACACCCGAGCGCGCACGCAGTCCACGGGGCGTTTCGGTGTGCTCCCCAGCGAGTACGCCACCCCGCTGGCGCTGGCGCTGACGGAGGTCGTGACGAACGCCGTCGAGCACGGTCTCGCCGGACAGGAGGGCGTCGTCACGATCGATGCGAAGCGCACGGAGGACAACCTCCGGGTGACGGTGCGCGACACCGGTCACGGGCTTCCCGAGGGTCGGGTGGGGCAGGGTCTGGGGACGCAGATCATCCGCACCCTCATCCAGGGCGAGCTCGGTGGCACCATCGACTGGCAGGGGAGCGAGGGCGAGGGCACCGAGGTGGTCATCGACATCCCGCTGCGCTGGCTGGAGCGCTGAGCCCGCCCGTGCACGCAGAAGCGGCCTGAGACCGGGTCTCAGGCCGCTTCCGTGAATCTCAGGAGGCGCGGCGGGCGCGGGCCGCGCGACGCTTGAGAGCGCGACGCTCGTCCTCGGAGAGGCCGCCCCAGACGCCGGAGTCCTGACTGGTCTCCAGGGCGTACTGCAGGCAGATCTCGGTGACCGTGCAGGTCGCGCAGACCGTCTTGGCCTTCTCGATCTGGTCGACGGCCGGGCCGGTGTTCCCGACGGGGAAGAACAGTTCGGGGTCGACGGTCAGGCAGGCGGCCTTGTCACGCCAGTCCATGGGGGCTCCTCGGTGTGGATTTCATGAGATGTCGCGATGCGACCTCTCGATTCGGGTGACGGTTCGGGTTCCGCTACCCTGTTGAGATACGGGCGGATGCCCGCTGATTGTGATGCGAACGCGAACGTTCGCCCCACGCCGCTGTGGGAGCACATGACTTTCTCTATTCTGTTACATGAATACCCTGAAATCAAGGGTTTTCTCGTCATTGGATCCCCGGGAGGACACCCGTGCGCGCACCGGGAATCGCCCGCGCCGCCGCCGCCGTGCTGGCGGTGGAAGCCGTCGCCCTGCTCGTGTTCGCCGCGATCGAGATGGCCGGACTCGGGGCGGGGGACGCCGCGTCGCTGCCGACGGCCATCGCTCTCATCGTCCTGACGCTGATCGGCGCCGCCGCACTCGCGGCCTTCGCGTTCGGCACCCGCGCGGGACGCTCCTGGGCGCGATCCGGGGGCGTGGTGTTCCAGGTCCTCGCGATCGCCCTGGCGCTCGGAGCCCTCACGCTGCCGCCCATCCCGTGGGCCTTCGTGCTCGGACTCGGCATCCCGGCCGTCGCGGGCTTCGCGCTCCTCATCGCGAGCGCACGCCGGGAGGGCTCACGCCGCGAAGCGGAGTGAGCGGGACCCGACCCGTCAGGCGTCGATGCCGAGCTGCTTGCGCAGCCGCGCGACGTGGCCCGTGGCCTTCACGTTGTACTGCGCGCTCGTGATGACGCCGTCTTCGTCGAGGACGAACGTCGAGCGGATCACGCCTTCGACGAGCTTGCCGTAGTTCATCTTCTCGCCCCAGGCGCCGTACGCCTCGTGCACCGCGTGGTCGGGGTCGCTGAGCAGCGGGAACGTGAGGCCGTCGCGGTCGCGGAAGGCGGCGAGCTTCGCCGGCTCGTCCCGCGAGACGCCGACGACCTGATACCCGGCGCCCTGCAGCGACGAGATGCTGTCGCGGAAGTCGCAGGCCTCCGTCGTGCACCCCGGCGTCATGGCGGCCGGGTAGAAGTACAGCACCGTCTTCGTGCCGCGGAGGTCGGCCAGGCGGACGGTGTTCCCGTCCTGGTCGAGCAGGGAGAAGTCGGGGGCGGCGGTTCCGGTTTCCAGGCGTTCGGTCACCCGTCCAGCCTATCGTCCGGGGGGCTGCTCCGCCTTGTCGGCGAAGGTCTGCAGGAGGCGCTGCAGGGAGTCCAGCCGGGCGCGCCCCGTCTCGCTCAGCTCGCCGCGCTCCGCCGCCTCGATGAGGGCGCAGTCCGGCGCGTCGGGGAGGTGGGTGCAGCCGCGCGGGCAGTCCTCGGCGATGACGGCGAGCTCGGTGAAGGCGGCGAGGATGTTCGCGGGGTCGACGTGCCCGAGGCCGAAGGAGCGGACGCCGGGGGTGTCGATGACCCAGCCGGAGCCGTCGGCGCTCTCGTAGCGCAGCGAGACGGTGGAGGAGGAGGTGTGTCGCCCGCGGCCGGTGACCTGGTTCACGTGTCCGGTGGCGCGGCCCGCGGTGGGCACCAGGGCGTTCACCAACGTCGACTTGCCGACACCGGAGTGTCCGACGAACACCGTCGAGTGGCCGATGAGCGCGGCGCCGATCTCGTCGACCGGCATCTCGTCCTGTGCGCTCGTGAAGACCCGGAGATCGAGGCCCTCGAAGTGCGCGAGGAACGGCGCGGGGTCGGCGAGATCGGTCTTCGTCACGACGAGGAGGGGACGGATCCCGGCATCCAGGGCGGCGACGAGGTAGCGGTCCACGAGACGGGCGCGGGGCTCGGGGTCGGCCGCCGCGACGACGACGAGCATCTGGTCGGCGTTCGCGACGATCACCCGCTCGACCTCGTCGGTGTCGTCGGCGCTGCGGCGGAGGAGCGAGGTGCGCTCGACGATGCCCACGATCCGGCCGAGCGTGCCCTCGTCGCCCGAGGTGTCACCGACGACGCGGGCCCGGTCGCCCGTGACGATCGGCGTGCGCCGCAGCTCTCGTGCGCGGGCGGCCGTGATCGTGCGCTCCTGCGGGGTGTCCTCGTCGAGGAGGACGGAGTACCGGCCCCGGTCGACGCCGAGGACGCGGCCGATCTGCGCATCCTCGTGCGCAGGACGGCGTTTGGTGCGCGGCCGGTTGGCCTTCGGGTTCGGTCGGGTGCGGATGCTGCTCTCGTCGTAGTCCTCGAAGTCGTCCTCGAGGTCGTCGTCGTCGTTCAGCCAGCTCACCCGTCAGCCTCGCAGCATCCGCTCCCAGAGCATCGTGAACTCCGGGAGGGTCTTGGCGGTGGTGCCGATGTCGTCGATGACCACGTCGGGGACGCGGAGGCCGATCAGCGCGCCGGTCGTCGCCATCCGATGGTCGTGGTGCGCGGCCCAGGTGCCGCCCCGGAGCGGACCGGGAACGATGCGGATGCCGTCGGGGAGCTCCTCGGCGGTTCCGCCGAGCGCGCGCAGGTTCCCGACGAGCGCCGCGATCCGGTCGGTCTCGTGGAGGCGGATGTGTCCGATGCCGCGGATGGTCGTGGGGCCGTCGGCGAAGGCCGCGAGACCGACGAGGGTCGGCGTCAGCTCGCTGGCGGCGGAGAGATCGAGATCCAGTCCACGGATTCCGGATCCGGCCCGCACGGTGAGCACGCCGGCGTGACGGCTGACGTGTGCACCCGCCGCCTGCAGGATCTCGGGGAGCAGCGCTCCGGGCTGGGTCGAGTGCGCCGGCCAGCCGGTGATCGCGACGGAGCCTCCGGCGACGAGGGCCGCCGCCAGGAACGGGGCGGCATTGGAGAGATCCGGCTCGATCGGGATCTCCTTGGCACGGGGGACTCCGGCCTCCACCAGCCATTCGCCCACGGCGGGGCGCTCGATGCGGATGCCGCGGCGGCTCAGGGCCTCGATGGTCATGTCGATGTGCGGCAGGCTCGGCAGCCGCTCGCCCGTGTGCACGAGGTGCAGGCCGACGTCGAAGCGCGGGGCCGCGAGCAGCAGCCCGGACACGAACTGGCTGGAGGCCGACGCGTCGATCTCCACGCGACCGCCGCGGATGTGGCCGTGGCCGCGGATGGTGAACGGGAGGGCCCAGGTGCCCTCGTCGTCGATGTCGACGCCGAGGTCGCGCAGGGCGCTGATGAGCCCGCCCATGGGCCGGTGCAGAGCCGTCTCGTGCGCGGTGAGGTGGACGTCCTGCTCCGCGAGGCCCGCCAGCGGCGCGATGAAGCGCATGACGGTCCCGGCCTGGCCGCAGTCGATCGTCGTGCCGCCGCGGAGCTTGCCGGGCGTGATCACGAGGTCGGGACCGAACTCATGACCGGCGTCGACCTCCTCGATGCCGACGCCGAGTGCGCGGAGGGCCTCCACCATGCGCTGCGAGTCGTCGGAGTGCAGCGGCGCGATCAGGCGGCCGGGGCCGTCCGCGATCGCCGCGATGAGGAGTTCGCGGTTCGTGAGGGACTTGGAGCCGGGGATCGTGAGCTCGGCGTGCACCGGGCCGTCGATCGTGGGCGCGGGGTAGGCGCCCTGCACACGGGTGGGGGAATACCTTTTGGCGCTCATCGGTTCTCACCTTAGTAAACGCAACGCCGTCCTCGTGAGAGGCGGCCCCCGTGCGAAGGGAAGAGGATGCCTGCGACGCTGGAACGCGAGGTGATCGACCTCAGCCGCCTAGACTGGCCGGTGATGGACGACACCGCAACCGCAGCCACCGTCGGCGACCCTCGGCGCGAGTTCGAGGAGCAGGCGCTCCCCTTCATGGACCAGCTCTACGCCGCCGCGATGCGCATGACGCGCAATCCCGCTGACGCTGCCGATCTCGTGCAGGAGACCTTCGTCAAGGCCTACGGCTCGTGGTCGACGTTCGCGCAGGGCACGAATCTCAAGGCGTGGCTGTACCGCATCCTCACCAACACGTACATCAACATCTACCGCAAGCGGCAGCGCGAGCCCTTCCAGGGCACCATCGACGAGCTCGAGGACTGGCAGCTCGGCGGCGCGGAGTCGACCACCGCTTCGCACAGCCGGTCGGCGGAGGCGGAAGCCATCGACCGCATGCCGGCGTCGGTCGTGAAGGACGCGCTGCAGGCGGTTCCGGAGGACTTCCGGCTCGCGGTGTACCTCGCCGACGTCGAGGGCTTCGCGTACCAGGAGATCGCCGACATCATGAAGACCCCCATCGGCACCGTGATGAGCCGTCTGCACCGTGGCAGGCGGATGCTGCGGGAGCTGCTGGCCGACTACGCCGCGGAGCGGGGAATCGCCGCGGCTGACCCGAGGAGCAAGAAATGAGCGACTGCGGCTGCGACAAGGCCCGTCAGGATCTGGAGGAGTACCTCCGCAACGAGGTGTGCAAGACCGAGCACGCCGAGATCCGCGAGCACCTGGAGAACTGCCCGGCGTGCCGGGACGAGGCTCTGGTGGCGACGACCCTCACCGAGGTCATCGCCCGCGCCTGCAAGGAGACCGCTCCGGAGGAGCTGCGCGACCAGGTGTTCGCCCGGCTCCGCGAGGTCCAGGCCGCGCAGCACTGAGCGCCCCCGGGGCGCGGAGCGTCGGAGACCGCCCGTAGGCTGTGTGCATGGCCCTCATCGATGCGCGCGGGATCCCCGCTGACCAGACGTCCGTCGACCGCCTCGCGGGGGAGGGCCTCGAGTACCGGGTCCTCGATACGACGGATTCGACGCGCGTCGCCGCCTTCCAGCGGGCGATGGCCCGCGGGTTCCTCGGCGCCGACCCCTCGGAGGCGGCTCGTGAGGAGGGCGTGGGCACGCTGAGGAGCCGGCGCAACATCGGCGTCTACGAGCCCGACGCCCCGGCCGACCGCTTCCCGGTGGCGACCATCGACTCCTGGGTGACGCCGCTGACGATCCCCGGCGGCGAGATCGGGATGTGGGCGATCAGCGGGGTCACCGTAGCCGGCACGCACCGCCGCCGTGGCATCGCGCGCGCCCTGCTGGAGGGCGAGCTGCGCGCCGCCGTCGATGCCGGCCTCCCCGTCGCGGGCCTCACGGTGTCCGAGGCGACGATCTACGGCCGGTACGGCTTCGGCTCCGCCGTCCCCGTGGCGCGGTTCACCGTGGACGTGCGCCGCGCCGGCTGGGCGGGCCCCGTCCCGGCCGGCCGCGTGGAGTACCTCGAGCGCGAGGAGTTCGCCGAGGCGCTGGCGGAGGCGCACGAGCGCGCCCGTACCGCGCGGTCCGGTCAGGTCCCGGGGTCGGCGGCCCGCTGGGCGGGCATCAGCGGGCTCGCGACCACCGACACCGACCGGGATCGGGTGCGTGGCGTCCGCTATCGCGACGAGTCCGGTCAGGTGCGCGGCGTGATGGCCTTCCACCTCAGCGAGCGCGGCGGCACGTTCCGGTTCGCGATGCACGTGCGCCTGCTCGTCGGCGAGACGGCGGAAGCGACGGCTGCGCTGTGGCGGTTCGCGCTGCAGCACGACCTCGTCGACGAGGTGACCGCCGATCTCCGACCGCTCGACGACGCCCTGCCGTGGCTGGTCGCGGACCCGCGCGGCGTCACCCAGGAGGTTCACGACCACGGTTGGCTCCGCATCCTGGACGTCCCCGCCGCGCTCACGGCCCGGACCTACGCCGCGCCCCTGGACACCGTGCTCCGCATCGAGGACCCCCTGGGATTCGCCGCGGGCACCTGGCGCCTGCGCGTCGACCCAGAGGGGCGGGCGCACATCGAGGACGCTCCGGGCGCCCAGGCGGACCTCGTCCTCGACGTCTCCGCGCTCTCGTCGATCTACGCCGGCAGCATCCGCGTCGCCGCGCTGCACGGAGCGGGCCGGATCACGGGCCCGGTGGACGCCGTCGAGGCACTGGACCGTGCGTTCGTCGCCTTCCCGGCGCCTTCCCTCGACATCTGGTACTGACCCACGGACCGAGAAGGGCGCCCCGGCCGAAGCCGGGGCGCCCTTCGTCGTCAGAGAGGCGGTCAGCCCAGGGTGACCGCCGCGCGGATGAGCGCGGCCTGCTCGGTCGCGTGCACCTTGGACGATCCCGTCGCCGGCGAGGCCGACGCCGGACGCGAGACCGGGCGGAACGAGCGGTCGCCGGGGACGTCCGCGAAGGCCAGAGCCAGGAACGGCCAGGCGCCCTGGTTCTCCGGCTCCTCCTGCACCCACACGAGCTCGGCGTTCGGGTACGAGTCGGTGATCTTCTTCAGCTCGTCGATGGGCGTCGGGTAGAGCTGCTCCAGACGCACCAGGGCGATCTCCGGGTTCGGGTTCTTCTCCAGCTCGGCGCGGAGGTCCCAGTGCACCTTGCCGCTGTGCACGAGCACGCGCTTCACGGCGGAACGGTCGAGACCGCGGTCGTCGTCGAGGACCGGCTCGAAGCGGCCCCCGGTGAACGCCTCCACCGGGCTCGTCGCGCCGCGCAGGCGCAGCATGGCCTTCGGCGTGAACACGATGAGCGGCTTGCGCGGGCGGGCGTAGGCCTGCCGGCGCAGCAGGTGGAAGTGCGACGCCGGGGTCGACGGACGGGCCACGATCATGTTGTCCTGCGCGCACAGCTGCAGGAACCGCTCGATGCGCGCGGAGGAGTGGTCCGGTCCCTGGCCCTCGTAGCCGTGGGGGAGCAGGAGCGTGACGCTGGACTGCTGACCCCACTTCTGCTCCGCGGCGGAGATGTACTCGTCGATGACCGACTGGGCGCCGTTGACGAAGTCGCCGAACTGCGCCTCCCACAGCACCAGGGCCTCTGGCGCCTCCACGGAGTAGCCGTACTCGAAGCCGAGCGCGGCGTACTCGCTGAGGAGGGAGTCGTAGACGAAGAAGCGGCCCTGCGCGTCGGACAGGTTCGACAGCGGCAGCCACTCCTGGCCGTTCGCCCGGTCGTGGAGCGCGGCGTGCCGCTGCACGAAGGTCCCGCGGCGCGAGTCCTGGCCGGCGAGGCGCACCGGGGTGCCCTCGACCAGGAGCGAGCCGAAGGCGAGCAGCTCGCCGAAGCCCCAGTCGATGTTCCCGTTGCGGCTCATGTCGAGGCGCTTCTCCAGCAGCTGCTGGATCTTCGGGTGCACCGTGAAGCCCTCGGGCTTGTTCACGAACGCGTCGCCGATGAGGCGGATGACCTCGGCGGGGACACCGGTGACCTCGGGGGCTCCGACCTGGTCCTCGACCTGCGGGGCCTCCTCGGGGGCGATCGGGGTCGCGCCGGTCTCGGCGGCGTGCGTCTCGGCGAAGGCGATCTCCAGACGGTTCTGGAAGTCGGCCTTGGCCTCGTCGTACTCCTCCTCGGTGATGTCGCCGCGACCGACGAGGGACTCCGTGTACAGGCGGCGGACGGAGCGCTTCGCCTGGATGAGGTCGGTCATCAGCGGCTGCGTCATCGAGGGGTCGTCGCCCTCGTTGTGCCCGCGTCGGCGGTAGCAGACGAGGTCGATCACGACGTCGCGGTGGAAGCGCTCGCGGTACTCGAACGCGAGCTGCGCGACGTGGATGACCGCTTCGGGGTCGTCGCCGTTCACGTGGAAGACCGGAGCCTGGATCGTCTTGGCGACGTCGGTGGCGTAGACCGAGGTGCGGGCGTCGCTCGGCGTCGTGGTGAAGCCGACCTGGTTGTTGACGACCACGTGGATCGTGCCGCCCGTGCGGTAGCCGCGCAGCTGGGACATCTGCAGGGTCTCGACGACGACGCCCTGGCCGGCGAAGGCCGCGTCGCCGTGGACGAGGATGGGCAGCCAGGCGAAGGTGCCGATGGGCTTGCGGTCCTGCTTGGCGCGGACGATGCCCTCCAGCACGCCGTCGACCGTCTCCAGGTGGGAGGGGTTGGCGGCGAGGTACACCGGCAGCGCGGAGCCGTCGTCGGCGACGAACGTGCCCTCGGTGCCCAGGTGGTACTTCACGTCGCCCGAGCCGCGCTGGTTGCCGGGGGTCTGCGTGCCCTCGAACTCGCGGAAGACCTGGCCGTACGTCTTGCCAGCGATGTTGGTGAGCACGTTCAGGCGGCCGCGGTGGGCCATGCCGATCGCGGCGCCCTCCAGCCCGGCCGTGGCCGCGCCCTGGAGGATCTCGTCGAGGAGCGGGATCAGCGACTCGCCGCCCTCGAGCGAGAAGCGCTTCTGGCCGACGAACTTCGTCTGCAGGAAGGTCTCGAAGGCCTCGGCCTCGTTGAGCTTGCGCAGCACGCGCAGCTGCTCGTCATGGCCGGGCTTCTGGTACTTGACCTCGACCTTCTCCTGGAACCAGCGGCGCTGCTCCGGGTCCTGGATGTGCATGTACTCGATGCCGAGAGTGCGGCAGTACGAGTCGCGCAGCACGCCGAGGATGTCGCGGAGCTTGGCGACGCGGCGTCCGCCGAACCCGCCCGTGACGAACTCGCGGTCGAGGTCCCAGAAGGTCAGGCCGTGGCTCTCGATCTCCAGGTCGGGGTGCGAGCGCTGACGGTACTCGAGCGGGTCGATGTCGGCCATGAGGTGACCGCGCACGCGGAAGGAGTTGATGAGCTCCTGCACGCGCGACTGCTTGTCGACGCGCTCGGCGAGGTCGACCGCGATGTCGGGGTTCCAGCGGATGGGCGCGTACGGGATGCGCAGCGCCGCGAAGATGTCGTCGTAGAAGCCCCGCTGCCCGATGAGCAGCTCGTGCACCTTCTTCAGGAACTCGCCGGAGCCGGCGCCCTGGATGACGCGGTGGTCGTAGGTGCTCGTGAGCGTGATGGTCTTGCCGATCGCGAGCTCGTTGAGCGTCTTGTCGCTCGCGCCCTGGAACTCGGCGGGGTACTCGAGGGCGCCGGCGCCGATGATGCAGCCCTGGCCCTTCATGAGACGCGGGACCGAGTGCACCGTGCCGATGCCGCCCGGGTTGGTGAGCGAGACCGTGGTGCCCTGGAAGTCGGCGGCGGTGAGCTTGTTGGCGCGGGCGCGGGTGACGAGGTCCTCATAGGCGGCGAGGTACTCGGTGAAGGTCATGGTGTCGGCACGCTTGATGCTCGGGACCATGAGGGCGCGGGTGCCGTCCGGCTTCGGCAGGTCGATCGCGATGCCGAGGTTGACGTGCGCCGGGGCCACGACGGAGGGCTTGCCGTCGATCTCGGCGTAGAAGACGTTCTGGCTGCGGAACTCGTCGAGGGTGCGGATGAGCGCCCAGCCGATGAGGTGGGTGAAGCTGACCTTGCCGCCGCGCGTGCGGGCCATGTGGTTGTTGATGACGATGCGGTTGTCGATCATCAGCTTGGCCGGGACCGTGCGGACGCTCGTCGCGGTGGGGACGGTGAGCGATTCGTCCATGTTCGCGGCGAGGGTCTTCGGCAGACCGCGCAGCGGGGTGACCTTGTCCTCTTCGGACGGCTGCTGCGTCTCCTTGGACTCCTGCTTCGGCTTCGGCGCCTGGGCGGGGATCGGCGCGGCCGCCGCCGGCTTCGCGGTGGTGCGGGCGACGGGCTGTGCTCCGATCACGGGGATGGGAGCGGTCACGGGGTGCGCGGGGGCCGCGGTCGCGGCGGGAGCGGCAGCGCCTCCGGC
Organism: Microbacterium sp. HSID17254; assembly: GCF_003989315.1. NCBI lineage: Bacteria > Bacillati > Actinomycetota > Actinomycetes > Micrococcales > Microbacteriaceae > Microbacterium > Microbacterium sp. HSID17254. Next base: position 5,377 of record NZ_RBLT01000035.1, on the reverse strand, counting down.
GGCCGTGGTCTCGGAGTGGTACTTCTCCAGAATGGGCCACCACTCCTTGTCGACCGAGTCGCGGTTCTCCTTGAACTGCTCGTAGAGCTCTTCGACGAGCCAGGAATTGGCTCCGAACCCCCCGTCGCCACCGACGCCGGTCACCTGGTTCGACACGCTCTATCGCCCTCTTTCATCGCTGAAGATCTCCGATGCGGACGCACGACGCAGGATGCGCTCGGGCCCGCACACTCTCGACCACCAAGCCTAACCTGTTTCGACCGAGGAGACGTCGCACAGCACGACCCGTGGCGCGCCGATCTGGGTACCGTGGAGACATGGAGTTCTCAGGTGCGCAGCCGACCGTCGATCTGACCTACTCGGACGTCTTCCTGGTGCCGCGCCGCTCGGCCGTCACCAGTCGCCTCCAGGTCGATCTCGCTCCGCACGACGGCACCCCGGCGACGCTGCCGCTCGTCGCCGCGAACATGAACTCGGTGACCGGGCCGCGGATCGCCGCCGTGCTCGCGCGCCGAGGGGCGCTGGGCGTGCTGCCGCAGGACCTCCCGCTCCAGGAGCTCGACGCCGCTATCCGCGACGTGAAGGGGCAGCCGGTGCTCTGGGACACGCCGCTCGTGCTGCCCCCGGAGGCGACCGTCGCCGACGCCCTCCGCCTGCTCCCCGCCGCCCCCGGCCACGGCATCGTCGTGGCCTCCGGCGCGGCGCCGATCCCCGTCGACCGCATCGTCGGGGTGCTCCCGGCCACCCGTCTCGCGACCGCGCTGCCCGACGCGCAGCTCGGCGACCTCGTGCACCGGGGCACGCCGTCCATCGACGCGGACGACATCGGCTCCGAACGGCACGCCTTCGACGTCATCACCGAGGCGGACGTCGAGGTCGTCACGGTGGTCCACCACGGCCACCTCGTCGGGACGCTGAGCGCCCGCAGCGCCCTCCGCGCCACGCTGTACCGGCCGGCCGTGGACGCCGACGGGCGCCTCGCCGTCGCCGCGGCGGTCGGCATCAACGGCGACGTCGGGGCGAAAGCGAAGGCGCTCGCGGCGGCCGGGGTGGACGTGCTCGTCGTCGACACCGCGCACGGCCACCAGGAGGGCATGCTCCGGGCGCTGCAGGAGGTCGCGTCCCTCGGGCTCGGGCTCCCCATCGTCGCGGGGAACATCGTCACCGCGGACGGCGTGCGGGATCTCGTCGACGCGGGCGCCTCGATCCTCAAGGTCGGCGTCGGACCAGGGGCGATGTGCACGACGCGGATGATGACGGCGGTCGGTCGTCCCCAGTTCTCCGCGGTGCTGGAGACCGCGCAGGCCGCCGCCGAGGCCGGAGCGCATGTCTGGGCCGACGGCGGGGTGCGCTACCCGCGGGACGTCGCCCTCGCGCTCGCTGCCGGTGCGGCCTCCGTCATGGTCGGCTCCTGGTTCGCCGGGACGATCGAGGCCCCGGGCGAGCTCCAGCGCGACACGGACGGTCGTCTGTTCAAGGAGTCGTGGGGGATGGCCTCGACCAAGGCCGTGCAGGCGCGGTTCGGTCGGCTCGACGCCTACGAGCGCGCGCGCAAGGAGCTGTTCGCCGAGGGCATCTCCTCCTCCAGGATCTACCTCGACCCGCTGCGCCCGGGAATCGAGGACCTGCTCGACATGATCACGTCGGGCGTGCGGTCGTCCTTCACCTACGCCGGGGCCGCGACCGTGCCGGAGTTCCACGACCGCGCTCTCGTCGGACTGCAGTCGGCGGCGGGCTACGAGGAGGGCAAGGCGCTGCCGGTCAGTTGGTGATCACCTGCCGCGACCACAGTCCGCTTCTGTAGAATCGAGCGCACTATGGACGACCCTCCCAGTTGCCGAACATCGCCCCACCGTCCCGTTCTCTCCCCGGAGAGGAAGATCTGATGGACTACATCATGTTGGGCGTGGGGCTTCTGCTCACGGTCGGCACCGGCCTCTTCGTCGCGAGCGAGTTCGCCCTCGTGAACCTCGACCGCGCGGATCTGGAAGCGCGGCAGGCGCGAGGCGAGTCCCGCCTCTCGCTGACGATCAGCGCCCTGCGGCACACCTCGACGCATCTCTCCTCCGCACAGCTCGGCATCACGCTGACCACGCTGCTGACCGGATACACGATGGAACCGGCGCTGTCCAACCTCCTGCGCCCCACGCTGGTTGCCTGGAGCATCCCGGAAGCTGCCGTCGCTCCCATCGCGACCGTGGTGGCGATGTTCGTCGCGACGGTGCTCTCGATGATCCTCGGCGAGCTCGTCCCGAAGAACTTCGCGCTGGCGCTGCCCCTGGCCACGGCGAAGCTCGTCGTCCCGTTCCAGATCGCCTTCACGACCGTGTTCAAGCCGGCGGTGGTCGTGCTCAACGGCAGCGCCAACGGGGTGCTGCGCAGCATGGGCATCGAGCCCAAGGAGGAGCTCTCCGGCGCCCGTAGCGCGGAGGAGCTCTCCTCCCTCGTGCGACGGTCGGCGAGCGCCGGAGTGCTGGAGGCCGACACCGCGACGCTGCTGGACCGCACGCTCACGTTCTCGCGGCTCACCGCGGCCGACGTCATGACGGCGCGCCCGAGCATGCACGCGATCGCCGCCGGCGACTCGGTCGACGACGTGATCCAGCTGGCGCGGCGCACCGGCCACAGCCGCTTCCCGGTCTTCGACGAGGACCTCGACGACATCACCGGCGTCGTGCATCTCAAGGCCGCCATCTCGGTGCCGCGGGAGCGCCGGGCCGAGGTGCCCGTCGGTGCTCTCGCGACCGATCCGCTGCGCGTGCCGGAGACCGCCCACGTCGACGCGCTGATCTCCGACCTCCGCGGTCGCGGATATCAGCTCGCGGTCGTCGTGGACGAGTACGGCGGGACGGCGGGGATCGTGACGCTGGAGGACCTCGTGGAGGAGCTGGTCGGCGAGGTGTCCGACGAGCACGACCGGACGAGGGCCGGCATCATCCGCAACCGCGACGGGGTGACCTTCCCCGGCGAGCTGCGTCCGGACGAGCTGCGCAGCCGCGCAGGCGTCGAGGTGCCGGAGGGCGATGTGTACGACACGGTCGGCGGCTACGTCATGAGCGTCCTCGAGCGGGTGCCGGTCGTCGGCGACGAGGTGCCCCTGGAGAGCGGCACGCTGCAGGTGGTCCGCATGGACGGCCGCCGCGTGGATCGGGTGCGCTACGTCCCGAGACCGGATGCCGTCGTCATCGAGGGGGTGTCCCTGTGAGCGATTGGGGAGGCCTCGCCTGGCTCGTCGTCCTGCTGGCGGCGAACGCGTTCTTCGTCGGCGCCGAATTCGCGGTGATCTCCGCGCGGCGCTCCCAGATCGAGCCGAAGGCGGAGCGCGGGTCGCGCCCGGCCAAGACGGCGCTGTACGCCATGGAGCACGCGACGCTCATGCTCGCGACCTCGCAGCTCGGCATCACGATCTGCTCGCTGCTCATCCTGAACGTGTCCGAGCCCGCCATCCACCATCTGCTCGCCGTGCCGCTGCACGCGCTGGGCTGGTCGGACGGCGCGGTGGACGTCGTGTCGTTCACGATCGCGCTGCTCATCGTGTCGTTCCTGCACGTCGTGTTCGGCGAGATGGTGCCGAAGAACCTCGCGTTCTCGATTCCGGACCGGGCCGTGCTGCTGCTGGCGACGCCGCTGGTGTGGGTGTCGAAGGTCTTCATGCCGGTGATCTGGCTGCTGAACGCGGCGGCGAACGGCGTGCTGCGCCTCTTCCGGGTGGAGCCGAAGAACGAGGCGGCGTCGACGTTCACCCTCGATGAGGTCGCGACCATCGTCAACCAGTCGCGCCGCGAGGGCGTGCTCATGGACACCGCGGGCACGGTGACGGCCGCGGTCGAGTTCACCGACAAGAAGGCGCGCGACGTGGCCGTTCCGCTGAGCGACCTCGTCACGCTGCCGCAGACGACCACGCCCGACGACATCGAGAAGGCGGTGGCCCGCTACGGGTTCTCGCGCTACGTGATCGTCGACGACGAGGACGTCCCGATCGGCTACGTCCACCTCAAGGACATCCTGCGGGCCTCGGAGGGCCCGGATGCCGAGGCCAAGGTGCTCGAGCCGATCCCCGGCAAGCGCATCCACCACATGGTGCCCGTGCAGGAGGACACCGATCTGGAGGACGCGCTCGCCGTCATGCGACGGGCGGGTCGCCACCTCGCCAAGGTCCGCGACGCCCGCGGGGAGACCACGGCCGTGCTGTTCCTGGAGGACATCCTCGAGGAGCTCGTCGGCGAGGTGCAGGACGCGACCCGTCGCGTCCGCGGCCACTGACATCCGGATACGCGAAGGCCGCCGGCTCCCTCGGGGACCGGCGGCCGTCGTCGTGGGCGTCAGCGCCAGTGCGCCCGCTCGTACTGCGGCGGCCAGGCGACCTCGTCGCCCAGCTCGTGCGCGGCCCGGAGCGCGAAGTGCGGGTCGCGCAGCCACTCCCGTCCGGCGAAGATCGCGTCGGCCGCCCCGTCGGCGAGCACCTGCTCGGCCTGGGCGGCGGCGGTGATGAGGCCCACGGCCGACACCGGGATCCGCCCGCCCTGGCGGACGGTCTCGGCCAGCGGGACCTGGTAGCCGGGGGAGACGCTGATGCGCTGGTGCGCGACGAGGCCGCCGCTGGAGACGTCGATGAGGTCGGCGCCGCGCGCGGTCGCCCAGCCGCCGACCGTCGCCGCCTCCTCGGGCGTGAACCCGCCCTCGGCGTGATCCGTCGCCGAGATCCGGACGAAGACCGGCACACCCTCGCCGGCTGCCTCGCGCACCGCGTCCACGACGCGCAGCAGCAGCCGGGCCCGGTTCTCCAGCGAGCCGCCGTACTCGTCCTCGCGGAGGTTCGACAGCGGCGACAGGAACTGGTGCAGGAGGTAGCCGTGGGCACCGTGGATCTCGATGACGTCGAAGCCCGCCTCGAGCGCCCGACGGGTCGCCGCGGCGAACCCGTCGACCACGCGGTCGATGCCCTCCGCGTCCAGCGCGACCGGCGCGGCGAACCCCTCGTAGGCCACCGCGGACGGGGCGGTGGTCGTCCACCCGCCCGCGGCGGCGGGGACCGAGCCGCGCTCGTCGGCCCAGGGCCACCAGGTGGAGGCCTTCCGCCCCGCGTGCGCGAGCTGGATGCCCGCGGCCGCCCCGCGGTCGTGGATCGCTCGGACAATCGGGCCGAGGGCGTCGCGCTGGGCGTCGTCCCACAGCCCGAGGTCGCGCGGGGAGATGCGCCCCTCCGGCACGACGGCCGTGGCCTCGGCCACGATGAGCCCGGCGCCGCCCGAGGCGAACTGCGCGAGGTGGGTGTGGTGCCACTCCTGCGCCACGCCGTCGACGGCGCTGTACATGCACATGGGGGAGACCCAGAGGCGGTTGCGGAACGTGGTGGACCGGATGGTCAGCGGGGAGA
>NZ_RBLT01000034.1:0-36896 GCF_003989315.1 Microbacterium sp. HSID17254 | reverse complement strand
CTCACCGTCGGCGCGCGCCTTGTCGGCCTGCGCCTGCTGCTCGGCGATGCGGGTGCGCGCCTCGGCCTGCTTGACCTGCTCGATCGCCGCCGCCTCGGCCGCGCGCTCACGCGTGTAGAGCTCGGCCTGCGCGCGGGTCTCCGCCTCGTACCGCTGCGCGTCCGCGACGCGCTTGACGTCGGCGTCGAGCTGCGCCTGCTTGTTCTCGGCCTGCTGCTGGAGCACGGCCTGCTCGGCCTGGGCGCGGGCGAGCTGCTCGGCCTGCTCCGCCTCGGCGCGTGCGCGGCCGATTCCGGCGTTGGCGTTGGCCGTGTTCGTGTCGAGCGCGGTCTGCTCGACGAGGTTCGCCTCCTGGTTCGCGATGTTCTTCTGGTTGATCGCGCGGTCGGCGTTGGTCTGCGAGATCTCCGCGGCCTGGCGCTTCGCCTGGATCTCCGGGGCACCGAGGGACTGGATGTAGCCGACCTTGTCGGTGATGCCCTTGATCTGGAAGGAGTCGAGGATGAGGCCCTGCTCGGCGAGCTCCTGGGAGACGTCGGCGGCGATCTGGTCGGAGAACTTCTTGCGCTCCCGCATGAGCTCCACGACGGAGAGCGTCGCGACGATGCCGCGCAGGGCGCCCTCGAGCTGCTCGGTGGTGAACTGCTCGATGGCCTTGTCCTGAGAGGCGAAGCGCTCGGCGGCCCGGCGCACAAGCAGCGGGTCGGAGCCGATCTTCACGATCGCGACGCCGTCGACGTTGAGCGTCACGTTGTCGAGCGACTGCGCCTCGGCGTTGAGCGACACCTGCCGCGACCGGAGGGAGATGATCTCGTGGCGCTGGGTGATCGGGTTGACGAGCGACTTGCCGTTCACGATGACCGTGACGGGCGACTCCGACATCTCGGAACTGCTGGTGCCGTCGGCGCCGATCACGGCACGCTGCACCTTCTGCTTGCGTCCGGAGATGACGAGCGCTTCGTCGGCGCGAGCCACCTTGATCCAGCTGCGTGCGAACAGCAGCAGGATCAGCAGGACGACGATCGCGGCGACAACCGCGATCCCGATGACGATGAGGATGCCGACGATTCCGGCGATCTCCATGGATGACCTCCCTGGTTCCCCCCCGAGGGGGCGGTCCGATATGCCCACGGTCGATGTGGGCGTGCGCAACCCACCCTGCCAGAAAAGCGACGCCCGCCACCGTCGCGGCCGTCATGATGCCGTCGTCGGTGGAGACGCCCCCGACCGCGGCGCCTGTGGAGAAGGGGAGCGGTCAGCGGGTGCGGAGCTTCTCCGCGAGGTCGCGGAGCAGACGCAGCTCCTCGTCGTCGAGGCGTGACATCCGGTCGGCGATCGACCGGCCGTGCACCGTGGCGAGCGCACGGAACGCCCGGGCACCCTCGTCCGTCGCGCGGATCAGGGCGCCGCGGCCGTCGTCCGGGTCGGCGCATTTCGCGACCAGCCCCCGGGTCACCATCCGGTCGACGAGGCGGGAGACGCTCGGCTGGCTGATGAGCATGTTGGCGGTGATGTCGCGCAGCCGCGCTGTCATCTCCGGCGAGCGCGTCACCGTGAGCAGTACGTCGTACTCGGCCTGGGTGATATCGCCGGTGTCGAAGTCCGCCGCCATCTCGGTGAACAGTTCGTGCTGCGCGCGGAAGAGGCTTTCCCAGGCCTCCAGCGCGAGCTTCCGATCGGTCATCCTCACAGAGTACCGGGCGCAGTAAAGGGCCGGTCGGAGAGGCTCCCGACCGGCCCTTGTCCCTTGCACCAAGAGTGTCCTGCAATCACATGCGGTGGATGCCACAGCAAACATTCACCGTGTGATCACTGTATAACGGCGAGGTAACGAATGCAACGGTTTGATCACGATGATTCGGGCGGATACTGGAAGGGACGGTTTCGAGAGCCCCCGCCTCCGCACCGCGCGGCAGACCTCTCGAACGCCAGGAAGAAGATGCTCATGAAAGCTCTCCGCTACGTCGAGATCGGCAAGCCCCCGGTGGTGGTCGACATCCCGATTCCGAAGCCCGGCCCCGGACAGGTCCTGCTCAAGATCACCGCGGGTGGTGTCTGCCACTCCGACGACTACGTCATGGGACTCTCCGAGAAGGACTACCACGAGCAGGGCTACCCGCTGCCGTTGACGCTCGGGCATGAAGGCGCCGGCGTCGTGCACGAGATCGGCGAGGGCGTCGACTCGACCCTGAAGGTCGGGGATGCGGTGGCCGTCTACGGGCCCTGGGGCTGTGGCCGCTGCCACAACTGCTCGATGGGCAAGGAGAACTACTGCACGAACGCCGCCGCGGAGGGCATCCGTCCTCCTGGCCTGGGCAGCCAGGGGTCGATGGCCGAGTACATGATCGTCGACGACGCGCGCCACCTCGTGCCGCTCGGGGACCTCGACCCCGTGCAGAACGTCTCGCTGACCGACGCGGGCCTCACCCCGTACCACGCGATCAAGAACTCGCTTCCGAAGCTCGGCGCCGGCACCGTCGCGGTCGTGATCGGCACCGGAGGGCTCGGCCACGTCGGCATCCAGATCCTCAAGGCCATCTCGGGTGCCACGGTCATCGCGCTGGACGTGAACGACGAGAAGCTGAAGCTCGCCACCGAGGTCGGCGCGGATCACGTGTTGATCAGCGACGCGTCGGCGGCCGAGAAGATCCGCGAGCTCACCGGCGGTCTCGGCGCGAACGCCGTGTTCGACTTCGTCGGCGCGAACCCGACGATCGCCCTGGCGCAGAGCGTGGCCGCGCTCGAGGCCGACATCACGATCGTGGGCATCGGCGGAGGCAGCATGACCCTCGGTTTCGGCTCGATCGCCTATGACGCGGCCGTGCGCATCCCCTACTGGGGTTCGCGCGCCGAGCTGATCGAGGTGCTGGACCTCGCCCGCGCCGGCAAGATCCACGTCCAGACCGAGAGCTACACGCTCGACGACGGCCCGAAGGCGTACGAAGACCTCGCGTCGAACAGCATCCGCGGACGCGCCGTCATCGTCCCCTGACGTCGGCCTCGAACGCCCGGGAGGAATCGCCTCCCGGGCGTTCGTCGTCTCGGTGCGGCCTCAGCCGCGGCGTCGCCGGTCGGCGAGGAGGGCGAGCGCCGCATCGATCGCGCTCGCCGCCGCGTCGGGGGCCGCGCGCACGAGGGCGAAGGCGGATACCACGAGCCCCGTACAGGCGTCGGCCAGCGTCTCGATCTCCGTGGGCGCACGGTCGGGGAGGGCGGCCCGGACGCCGCGGGCGAACGCCCCTCGGAGCTCCGCGCGATAGGACGCCACGACCCGGGCGACCGCGTCGTCGGTGCCGATGGGGGCGGCGGCGGTGTTCACCAGCAGGCAGCCGCTCGTCGCCGGGAGGCTGCCGGTCGTCAGCAGGGCCGCGCGCAGTCCGCCGAGATAGGTCTCCAGGGCCTCCGGCGTCACGGTCTCTCCCGTCAACGGGGCGAGGCGCGGGCGGATGACCTCGTCCAGGTAGCTCTCGACGGCGGCGTCGAAGAGTCCTCGTTTGGAACCGAAGGCGTGATAGATGCTCGAGCGGCTGAGACCGGTCGCGCGCTCGAGCTCGGGCAGCGGCGCGCTCTCGAAGCCGCGCTCCCAGAACACGCCGCGTGCCGCGCGGACCGCTTCCGCGGTGTCGAAGGTCTGTGTGCGCCCCATCCGCCCTGCTCCTGCCCTTTTGTGAATCGCTCGATCCAGTATATATTGGAACGACCGATACAGAATGCGCGGCCTCGCCGCGTCGAAGGGGGACTGCCATGGTCATCGCCGGACTCGTGCTCGCAGGCATCGCCGCGCTCGTGCACGTCTACATCTTCTGGCTCGAGTCGTTCGCCTGGACCAGCGCGCGCGCTCGCCGCACGTTCGGCACTGGCACGGCGGAGGAGGCCGCGCGACAGAAGGAGCTCGCCTTCAACCAGGGCTTCTACAACCTGTTCCTCGCGATCGCCGTCCTCCTCGGCATCGTCCTCTTCGCCACGGGAGCGACGGCCGTCGGCGCGACCCTCGTCTTCACCGGCGCCGGATCGATGGTCGCCGCGAGCCTCGTGCTGCTGCTGTCGAGCCCTGACAAGGCGTCCGCCGCCCTGAAGCAGGGCGTCATCCCGGCGCTCGGCGTCATCGCGCTGGCCATCGGCCTCCTCGTCTGAGTCCGGCCGCAGCCCCCAGATCCTCACGAAGGAGAGTAATGTCCCACGCCATCAGCACCCAGATCCAGCTCGCCCGCCGCCCCGAGGGGTGGCCGACCCACGACGACTTCCGCACCGTCGAGGTCGAGCTGAGCGATCCGGCGCCGGGGGAGGTGCGCGTGGCGAACGAGTTCGTCTCCGTCGACCCCTACATGCGCGGGCGGATGAACGACGTCCGCAGCTATGTCGCCCCCTACGCCCTCGACGAGGTCATCGCGGGTGGCGCCATCGGCCGGGTCGTCGCCTCTGCGGCGGACGACCTCCCCGTCGGCACCGTCGTGCTGCACCAGCACGGCTGGAGCGATGTCGTGCAGGCGGACGCGTCGACCTTCCGGGCCGTGCCCGAGGTGCCCGGCATGCCGCTGTCGCTGCGCCTGCACATCCTCGGCATGACCGGCCTCACCGCGTACGTCGGCCTCACCGCGATCGCCGGACTCGCCCCGGGCGACACCGTCTTCGTCTCCGGCGCCGCCGGTGCCGTCGGCACGGCTGTCGGTCAGATCGCCAAGCTCCTCGGCGCGGGCCGCGTGATCGGCTCGGCGGGCTCACCCGAGAAGGTCGCCCTGCTGACCGAGAAGTACGGCTACGACGCGGCGTTCAACTACAAGGACGGCCCGGTGCGCGAGCAGCTCGCCGCCCTCGCGCCCGAGGGCGTGGACGTGTTCTTCGACAACGTCGGCGGCGACCACCTCGAAGCCGCGCTCGACGTGATGAACGACGGTGGCCGGATCGCGCTGTGCGGCGCCATCACGAGCTACAACACCACCGAGCGCGTGCCCGGGCCCGACAACATGGCGAACATCATCACGCGCGGGCTCCGTCTCCAGGGCTTCACGCTGGCCGCGTACCTGCACCTGTCGCCGGAGTTCAGCGAGAAGATGACCCGCTGGTTCGCGGAAGGACGGATCGCCTACGACGAGACCATCGTCGACGGCATCGAGAACACGGTCGATGCGTTCCTCGACATGATGCGCGGAGCCAACACGGGGAAGATGCTCGTGCGGGTCACGCCCTCCGCCTGACGTCCGGGGCGGGCCGCCCGCGCATTTGAGATATATTGCTTGAGACGTAGAACTTCACTCTCCATGACCCCCACTGGAGGCAGTGTGACACTCTCTGGCGGCCCCCTCGAACGCCGGTCGATGAGCGACGAGGCTTTCGTGCGCCTGCAGGATGCCATCATCAGCGGCGAGCTCCAGCCCGGCGAGCGCCTGCGCGACTACGAGCTCGCCGAACGCCTCGGCACCTCGAAGACGCCGATCCGTCATGCCCTCGACCGCCTGGCCGACAACGGCCTCGTCGAGATGCAGCGCAATCGCTACACCCGCGTGGCTCCGATCGATCTGGAACGGGTGCGCAACGCCGTCGACCTGTTCGGCGACATCTGGATCGGCTCGGTCCGCCACGTCATGCCGGTGATCCAGGACGACGATGTGGCCTACCTCGTGGAGCTGGCCGACGACATGGCGGCGTCGGTGCAGGAGCGGGACATCATCGCGTTCGGTGCGGCGCTCCGCAGCGCGGCGACGGGTTTCGCCCGGATCGAGGGCAACGCCACGCGCGCCAACTCCATCGAGCGCCTCGGCCCGCAGATCCGCCGGTTCACCCAGCACGCGAAGGACGCCGTGGACTGGTCCGCCGTCGAGGAGTTCGTCGGTGCGATCCGCGAGGCGACGTCGGAGCGCGACGCGGTCAAAACCCGTGCCGTGCTGGTGACCTTCTTCGACGAGACGCTCCCGGCGATCATCGATCGGGCAGAGCAGTCGGGACTGGCCGAGATCTCGGAGTGATCCTGCGCTGACGAACGAGGGCGACCGCACACCGCGGTCGCCCTCGTCGCGTCCCAGGGCTACGGCGTGAGGCGATGGACGTCGCGCGGGAACAGCGTCACCTCGCGGACGTTGGCCGCCTCGACCAGGCGGCCCACCCAACGCTCCAGTCCGATGGCGAAGCCGCCGTGCGGAGGCATCCCGTGCGCGAACGACTCCAGGTAGCCGGCGTACGCCGAGGGCGATTCTCCACGAGCCTCGATCGCAGCGACGACCTCGCTGTGCCGATGCAGACGCTGTCCACCGGTCACGAGCTCCAGACCGCGGAACAGGAGGTCGAAGCTGTTGCTCCCCTCCGCGTCGTCGGCCTGCGGATGCGTGTAGAACGGGCGCTTGCGCATCGGGTAGCCCTCGACGGCCAGCACGTCGCTGCCGAACGCCTCCTTCGCCCATGCCCCGAGCGCGCGCTCGTGCGCCGGGGAGAGGTCGGGCTCGTCGGCCGGAGCACCGACCCGGCGCAGCGCGTCGCGGAAGTGCACGACGGGGATGTCCTCGGGGATGACGGGGAGCGTCACGTCGAGCAGCGCGAGCTCTTCCGCGGCGTCGGCGCGGATGCCGTCGAGCATGCCGCGCAGCACGTCGCCGAGGAGGCGCAGGACGTCGCGGTGGTCGCGGATGAACCCGAGCTCGACGTCCAGCGACACGTACTCGGACAGATGCCGCACGGTGTCGTGGGGCTCGGCTCGGAACACCGGCCCCACCTCGTAGACGCGTTCGAACACGCCGACGAGCTGCTGCTTGTAGAACTGCGGGCTCTGCGCGAGGTACCCGGTCCTGCCGAAGTAGTCGACGGGGAACACGTTCGCCCCCGACTCGGTCACGGTGTCGACGATCTTCGGGGTCTGCACCTCGGTGAAGTCCGCGGCGTCGAGCACCCGGCGGAACGCGCGCACGCTCTCCGCGGCGATCTGCCAGGTCGCGCGGCGTGCGGGATGACGCCAGGTCACCGCCGCGTGGTCGAGCAGAGTCGGCAGGCTCGTCTCGAGCGTCGGGCGCCACAGCTCCACGACCGGCGGTGCGGCCGGCTCCGACAGGCTCTCGATCTGCGGGTCGACGATCTCGACGCCGCCGGGGGCCTGCGGGTTCGCGGCGACGGTCCCCGTCACGCGGACCACTGTCTCCTCCGGAGGGAGGCCATCCGCTGGATGCTCGGCGGAACGGACCACGACCTGTGCGAGGCCCGAACGGTCGCGGATGATCAGGAAGGCGACGGTGGCGAGTTCCCTCCGGCGATGGACGTGACCGAGCAGGGTGACACGGCGGCCGGGGACGGCCTCGGCGAGCTCCGCGGCGAGAGTGCGGGCGGGGTCGGGTGTTCTCATTTCTCCTCCAGGTTGTGGGAGCCCTGGAGGTGTGGGCGGGGGCCAGATCGCGGTGCCACCACACCTTCGCCGGTGAGAAGCCGGCCTCTCGTCGGTACGCCGGACGCGCGGGGACCGCCTGCCCGGAGGCCGGGGGTCGTCACGCCCCGGCGGTCGCCGCGTCCAGTCTAGGGGCGTTCTCGGCAGATCCACAGAATCGCTCGGGCACCGTCTCGTACCCTGGATTATCCAAGGGGAGTACTCCGACACGGTCGGGTCGTCATTACGGATGCGTCTGCATCCCGGCCCACCGGTCCCGCTCGGGATGGGGAAGACTTTGGCGCTGTTCCGTCACGCCCGAGTCTGGAGTACCCGTTGGAAATCACCCCTTTGATCTGGGCCATCACGATCGCGGTCACCATCGCGTTCTTCGTGTACGAGTTCTTCGCGCACGTCCGCAAGCCGCACGAGCCGAGCATCGGCGAATCCGCACGCTGGTCGATCTTCTACATCAGCCTCGCGCTGCTCTTCGGCGTGGGCATCGGTCTGGTGTCCGGCTGGACCTACGGCGGCGAGTACTTCGCCGGCTACCTCACCGAGAAGGCGCTGTCGATCGACAACCTCTTCGTGTTCCTCATCGTGATGACGGGCTTCGCGGTGCCGAAGATCTATCAGCAGAAGGTGCTGATGATCGGCATCGTGATCGCGCTGATCCTCCGCGGCATCTTCATCGCCGTCGGTGCGACCCTCATCGAGAACTTCTCCTGGATCTTCTACGTCTTCGGCGCGCTGCTGCTCTTCCTCGCGTACCGCCAGGCCTTCAGCAGCCACGAGAGCAACCCCGCGAACGGCCGCTTCATGACGTTCGTCCGTCGCCACCTCCCCGTCAGCGAGGAGTACAACGGCGACAAGCTCACGGTCGTCCAGAAGGGCAAGCGCTACGTCACGCCGATGCTGCTGACGATCATCGCGATCGGCTTCATCGACCTCGTCTTCGCCGTCGACTCGATCCCCGCCATCTACGGCCTCACCGACCAGGCGTACATCGTCTTCACCGCGAACGCGTTCGCCCTGATGGGTCTTCGGCAGCTGTACTTCCTCATCGGCGGGCTGCTGGAGCGCCTGGTGTACCTGGCTCAGGGCCTCGCCGTCATCCTCGCGTTCATCGGCGTGAAGCTCGTGCTGCATGCCCTGCACGTCAACGAGGTGCCGTTCATCAACGGCGGCGAGCCGATGCTGTGGGCGCCCGAGATCCCGATCTGGTTCTCGCTGCTGTTCATCGCCGCGACCATCGCGGTCGCCACCGTCGCGAGCCTGATGAAGACGCGCCGGCACCGCAACGCCGTCTCTTCCTCGACCGATTCCACCCCCACCATCGACAAGGAGCACTCTTGAGCGCGCAGCGCTGTTCTGACTCTTCGGACTCTGACAGTACGAGCACCCGGTTCATCCCGGGTGCTCACCCCGCCACCGAGGAGGTCGCCCGCTGATGGGCGATCTGCTCTGGAACATCGCCCTCGTCCTGCTCTTCGTGCTGATCGGCGGTGTCTTCGCTGCGACGGAGATGGCCCTGGTCACGCTGCGTGAGAGCCAGCTCAACGCGATCGCCGCTCGCGGCCGTCGCGGAGCGAAGGTCGCCGCCCTGGCCCGCAACCCCAACACCTTCCTCTCGGCGGTGCAGATCGGCGTGACCGTGGCGGGCTTCGCGTCCGCCGCCTACGGCGCGACCTCGATCGCGCCGTCCGTCGCGCCGCTGCTGGAGGGCTGGGGTGTCGCGCCTCCGCTTGCGATGACGCTCGCCACGATCGTGCTGACGCTGATCATCGCGTACCTGTCGCTCGTGCTCGGCGAGCTCGTGCCGAAGCGGCTCGCGATCCAGCGCAACGCGCAGTTCGCGTACGCCGTGGCGCCGGCGCTGAACGGCTTCGCGACCGTCATGCGCCCGGTGATCTGGCTGCTGTCGGTCTCGACGAACGCCCTCGTCCGCGTGCTCGGCGGCGACCCGCACAAGACGAGCGACGAGCTCACCGACGAGGAGGTGCGCGACATCGTGGCGACCCACCAGGGCCTGCCCGACGACGAGCGCCGCATCCTCGACGACGTGCTCTCCCTGCGCGGACGTCAGGTGAGCGAGGTCATGCGCCCGCGTCCCGAGGTCGTGGCGCTCGACGAAGCGGCGACCGTGGGGGCGGCGATGGAGCAGGTCCGCGAGCTGCCCTTCTCCCGGTACCCCGTGTCCCAGACGTCGATCGACGACATCACCGGCTTCGTGCACGTGCGCGACCTCTTCGAGGCTGCGGCCGACGATCCGGAGCGTCCGCTGCAGGGGCTCGTCCGCGACATCCCCTACATCCCGTCCACCGCGCGGGTGCTGCCCACCCTGACGCGCATGCGGGCGGAGGGGCACCACATCGCGGTCGTCGTGGACGAGTACGGCGGCACCGATGGTCTCGTCACGCTGGAGGACCTCGTGGAGGAGGTCGTCGGCGAGATCTTCGACGAGTACGACGCCGAGGTCTTCATCTCCGCCGACGACGGCTTGGACGGGCGCCTCAACCTGCAGGACTTCGAGGAGGCGACGGGGCTCGCGATGCCCCGGGGGTCTTCCGACACGATCGCAGGATTCGTCACCGAGCAGCTCGGCCGGCTCGCCGTGGTCGGCGACACCGTCGAGGTGCCGGGCGCGACCATCCAGGTGGCCGAGGTCGATCGGCGGCGCATCGCGCGGGTGCGCGTCTCGATGCACACCGATCCGGGTGCCGAGCGGGGCACCGAAGACTGATGCTCGACCGGGTGGCGGGGCGCGTCAGTCGCGCGCTCCGCTGCCCAGCTCGCGCAGTCCGTCGCCGAGGACCTCGGTCAGGAGCTGGGCGTAGCGGCCGTCCGGATCGAGGTCCGGGTCGAACACGGTGATGCTCGCCCCGATCGCCTGCGGGGCGAGGGCGCGCAAAAGTGCGGTGAGCTCCGCGGCATCGAGGCCGCCCGGATCCGGGCTGTCGACGGCGGGCATCACCGACGGGTCGAGCACGTCGACGTCGAGCTGCAACCAGTAGCGCCCGCCGGCGGACGCGGCGGTCTCAGCGGCGACCGCGTCGGCTTCTCGTGCCAGGACGTCGGCCGCCGGCGTGACGCGCGCGAGGAGGCCGCGGACCTCCTCCTGCTCCTCGTCGTCGTCGCGGTGCCCGATGTGGGCCGTGCGGGTGGCGGAGAAGTACGGCGCGAGTCCGCCGATGTCGGCGATCGCCGGCCAGTGCTCGCCGACCGCGGCCGCCAGCGCTTCGCCGGCCACGCTCGCGCACTCGTCGCTGTTGCCCGGGTGGCGGAAGTCGGTGTGCCCGTCGATGTGCACGAGGCCCGCGCCTCCACGGCGCTTCACGGCGATCCCGGCGCCGACGAGGATGCCGCAGTCGCCCCCGATCACGAGCGGGGCGCGGCCCTCGTCGAGGACCTCGCCGATGCGCGAAGCCAGGCGGAGGGAGTGGTCGACGAAGGCGGCCTCGTTCCGCACCCGGCCGGCGGGCCGCGTGGCGTCGTCGTCCACGTAGCGTCCGGCGAGCACGATGCCGCCGTCGCTCGCGCCCTGATCGGTGAAGCGCCGGAACAGCCCCGCCTCCCGGAACGCCTCCGGCGCCTTCGCGGAGCCGGGCACGCTGCCGGGCTCCGGTGGGCGCAGGCCGAGGTTGCTGGGGGCCGACAGCAGAGTGATCATGCGCTCATCCTGCCGCGGGCGTCCGACATCGCCTCCGCTCAGCGGATGGCGTAGACGGCGCTCCCCACGATCACCGCGATGACGGTCGTCCAGCCGATGATCGCGACGGCCTGCCACACGAGGATGCGCCCCTTGCCGATGCCGGACGCGGCGAGCATGGTGGCGGTGAAGTGCGTCGGCAGCAGCAGCGGTCCCAGCAGGCTCACCCCGGGCACGCCGTAGCGCTCGAACGCGCGCTGGAACTTCTCGCGGCGGGCGGAGCCGCGTCCGGTCTCCGCCGGGACGCCGTCGGCCTCCAGGCTCGTCCCGCCGCCCACCGTCACCGGCTGCTTCGCCCGCGAGCGGTCCACGATGGCTCGGCGGGCGCCCGCGCTGGCGAGCACCAGGATCGCGACGCAGAGGAAGTTGCCGACCATCGCGGCGGTGGCCGCGATCACGGGCGGGATGCCGCCGAGGATGCCGATGCTCGCGGCACCCTCGCCTTCGACGAACGGCACCGCTCCGGCGAGGGCGACGATGAGGGGCTGGACGAGGTCGGGGACCTGGGCGACGAGGTTCTGGAAGGTCTCGATGAGGTTCATGGGGGAAGCTCCGGGTGTCGGTGCAGACGGTCTCTCCGTCGCGATGACCCCAGTCCAGTCGATGGCGGCGCGAGGCGGCAGTGCCGCCGCGTCATCGCTCTCCGTGCGGTTCGCACCCGGATCCCGTGACATGTGTCACGCCTCTATCGTGGGGAGCGTGAGCAGTCCTTCCCCCGCTTTCTCCGATCCCGGTCCCGGTGCCCGCCAGCTCGCGCGGGGCATCACCGCCACCTGGTGGTACACGGTCGGCGGGGTGGTCTTCATCGAGCTCATGCTGGTGGCCGCCTGGCTGGGCATCGCCGTGGCACTGGATCGCTCGGGAGTCGCGCTGCTCGTCGTGGGCGTCGGCGGGGTGCTCTGGGCGGCGTCGACCGTCCTGCTGCTGGTCGACTACCGTCATCGCGTCGACGCCGGCCCCGGGGTGGGCTGGGTGCGCTTGGCCGTGCCGGCCGTCGTCGCCCTGATCTACGGCGGCGCGGCGGGGGCTCTGGTCGGCAGTTGGCAGCTCGCCGCGATGCCGGTGGTGCAGGTCTTCGTGCTGGTGAGCTGGCCCCGCGGGATCCGGGTGCGTGTGGCCGTGGCGGCGACGGTCGTGCTCGTCGCTCTCGCGCTGCTCGACTCGACCACCCCCCTCGGCTCCGAGGTCCCGGTGTGGGTGCCGGTGCTCTACGGAGTCATGCTGCCCGGGATGACCGTGAGCTCGCTGTGGTGGTGGGACGTGCTCGTGGCCCTCGATCGGGCACGCACCTCGGAGGCGCGACTGGCGGCGACGCAGGAGCGCCTGCGCGTCGCGACCGACGTGCACGACCTCCAGGGGCATCATCTCCAGGTGATCGCCCTGCAGCTCGAACTGGCGGAGCGCCTGCTGCCCACCGATCCGCAGGCGGGGATGGAGCAGCTCCGCGCCGCGAGGGCGAGCGTCGACGACGCGCGGCAGGGCACCAGAGACCTCGCCACGCGGTTCCGCTCGGTGCCCCTCGGTGACGAGCTGGCGAACGCCCGGGATCTGCTCACGGCCGCCGGGCTCACGGTGGAGGCGCGGATCCACCCGGATGCGGACGCGGCACCCGCGGCCGACCTCGGCCCCGTGATCCGGGAGACGACCACGAACGTCCTGCGGCACGGACGCGGCGGTCACGCGCGCCTGATCCTCGACCGGACGGCGGACGCCTGGCGGTACGAGGTCGCCAACGACGCCGACCCCGCGGCCGAGGACGGGGCGGGCGGCTCCGGGCTCGAGGGCGTCCGCCGACGGATCGGCGAGGCGGGCGGCACGTTCGAGCAGCGGCGGGACGCCGACGAGTTCGTCGTGACGGTCACCGTGCCCGCGCGGGCGGAGATCGTCCGATGATCCGGGTGCTGCTCGCCGACGACGAGGGCATGATCCGCTCCGCGCTCGCCGCCCTGCTGCGCCTCGAGGCCGACATCGACGTCGTCGTGGAGTGCGCGGACGGCGAGGAGGCCGTCGCCGCCGCCGTCCGGCTCGAACCCGACGTGTGCCTGCTCGATCTGGAGATGCCGGGACTCGACGGCGTGCAGGTCGCCGAGAGGCTCAACCGCACGATCGCCACCCGCTGCATCGTCGTCACCCGGCACGCCCGCCCCGGGGTGCTCCGGCGGGCGCTCGCCTCCGGCGTCTCCGGGTTCGTGCCCAAGTCGCGAGGTGCGGACGAGCTCGCCGCGATCATCCGCCGCGTCGCGGCCGGCGCCCGGTACGTCGATCCGGAGATCGCCGCGGATGCGCTGAGCGACGAGCGCTCGCCGCTCACGGACCGCGAGCTGGATGTGCTCCGCGCCGGGCGCCGAGGGGAGACCACGGGACAGATCGCGCGGGCGCTGGCGCTGGCGCCGGGGACGGTGCGCAACCACATCTCCGTCATCCTCGGGAAGCTCTCGGTGGGCACCCGTCAGCAGGCCGTGCTCGTCGCCGAGGAGCGCGGCTGGATCTGACCGTCGTCACGCGTCCGTTTCGGTCGTCACGGCCTGCGAGAATGGAGGCGCCGAGTCCCGAGCCGAGGAGCACACGTGCCGTTCATCTCCACCCGCGGCGGCATGCAGCCGCAGTCGTTCAGCGAGACGCTGCTGGAGGGCCTGGCGCCCGACGGCGGCCTGGCCGTCCCCGACGTCATGCCCGAGGTCGACGGCGAGACGCTCGAGCGCTGGCGGGCCCTGACCTATCCGCAGCTGGCGACCGAGGTGCTCGGCCTCTTCGCGACCGACATCCCGCGGGAGGACCTCGCCCGGATGACGGCGGCGGCGTATGCGGACTTCCCGGACGGCGTCGTCCCGCTGCGTCGCGTGGACGACGACCTCACGCTGGTCGGCCTCTCCGAGGGCCCGACGCTGGCGTTCAAGGACATGGCCATGCAGTTCCTCGGGCAGGTGCTGGAGTACACGCTCGAGCGCCAGGGCTCGGTCCTCAACATCCTCGGTGCCACGTCTGGTGACACCGGCTCGGCCGCGGAGCACGCCCTGCGCGGCAAGGAGCGCGTCGCGGTGTTCATGCTGTCGCCGCAGGGCCGGATGAGCGCGTTCCAGCGGGCGCAGATGTTCTCGCTCGACGACGCGAACGTGCACAACATCGCGGTGGAGGGCGTCTTCGACGACTGCCAGAACCTCGTGAAGAAGCTCGCCGGCGACCTCGACTTCAAGCGCGCTCAGCACCTGGGCGCCGTGAACTCGATCAACCTCGCCCGCATCACCGCGCAGACGGTCTACTACTTCTGGGCGTGGCTGCGCGCGACCGACGCCGGCGGCTGGGCCGAGGTGTCGTTCACCGTCCCCTCGGGGAACTTCGGCAACATCCTCTCCGGATTCTTCGCGAAGCAGATGGGACTGCCGATCCGACGCCTCGTGCTCGCCGCGAACGAGAACAACGTGCTCGACGAGTTCTTCCGCACGGGGGTGTACCGCCCCCGCAGCGCCGCCCAGACGCTGGCCACCTCGAGCCCGTCGATGGACATCTCGAAGGCGTCGAACCTCGAGCGCTTCATCTTCGAGCTCGTCGACCGCGATCCGGCGCGAGTGGTCGGCGCGTGGGACGACCTGGAGGCCCAGGGCTTCTTCGACTTCTCGGCCGAGCAGGCGCGCTTCGCGGAGGAGTTCGGCATCGTGAGCGGCACCTCGACGCACGAGGACCGGCTCGCGACCATCCGCGACGTGTACGAGGCCTCCGGCGAGGTGATCGACCCGCACACCGCCGACGGCGTGAAGGTCGCGCGGGAGTACGTCGAGCCCGGAGTGCCGATGCTGGTGCTGGAGACGGCCAAGCCCGAGAAGTTCGCCGAGACCATCCACGAGGCCATCGGGGTCGAGCTGGCGTACGCCCCCGAGCTGCGCGCCATGCTCGACGCCCCCCAGCACGTGACCGAGATGCCCGACGACGAGCACGCTCTCCGTGCCTTCATCGAGGAGAACGCCCTCCACTGACCCGCCAGACCCCGCTGTCGCGCCGAAACCCCCTGTCCCGCACGCCGGAGACAGGGGGTTTCGACGTGAACCCGGGGTCTCGGCGGAAATGGGCAGTGTGCACAGAGGAAGGGGGGATCGGGGCGGAGTGCACATGTCGGGGAGGGGACGGGGGTGAGTACCGTGGCGGGCAACCCGTATCCTCCTCCCGAAGGACTCCCCATGGCACGCACGGCGCACGCAGACGACTTCGCGCTCTCCCGAGTGACTCCTGAGGCCCGCAAGCCCTGGTTCGGAATCGCCGTCCAGCGATTCGGACAGGTCTCCGCCCTCTCGCAGTTCCTCCTCGGCGCGACCCTCGGTTACAGCATGACCTTCGGCGAGGCCGTCCTCGCCTTCCTGTTCGGCTCGCTCATCCTCGAGGTGATCATGTGCGTGGTCGGCTTCATCGGCCAGCGTGAGGGCCTGAACACCGCGCTCCTCGCCCGCTGGACGGGCTTCGGCGAGATCGGCGCCTCGCTCGTCGGCCTCGCGATCGGCATCAGCCTCATCGGCTGGTTCGGCATCCAGTCCGCCATCTCCGCGCAGTCGCTCGACGCGCTCATGCCCGGTGCCCTGCCGGTCTGGGCGTGGAGCCTCATCTTCGGCCTCGCCGTCACCGCGATCGTCGCCTTCGGCTTCGTCGGGATGCAGTGGCTCGCGAACATCACCGTGCCGCTGTTCCTGATCCTCGTGGGCTGGTCCGTCATCTCCGAGCTCACCCGTCACGACATCGGCGAGCTGCTCACCGGCCCCGCGCCTGGACCGACCATGAGCGTCTGGGCGGGCACGGGCATCGTCGCCGGCGGCCTCATCGTCGGCGCCATCATCACCGGCGACATGACCCGCTTCAACCGCTCTCGGGCCGACGTCGTCAAGCAGACGGTGCTGGGCGTCTCCCTCGGCGAGTTCGTGATCGGCCTCGCCGGCGTGCTTCTCGCCCACGCGGCGGCGACCGGCGACATCGTCGCCATCGTCACCTCGTCCGTCGGGTTCGTCGGCCTGTTCATCGTCCTCACCGGCACGCTGAAGATCAACGACTGGAACCTGTACTCCTCCACGCTCGGCCTGGTGAACTTCATCTCCACCGCCTTCGGGAAGAACCTCCACCGCGTCACCACGACCATCGTCCTCGGCGTGGTGGGATCGGTGCTTGCGGCGGTCGGCATCCTCGGCCAGTTCACCGAGTTCCTCGTCGTGCTCAGCGTCGCGTTCCCGCCGATCGCCGGGATCATGGTCGCCGAGTACTACGTGGTGCGCCGCTGGCGTCCCGAGCTCGACGCGACCCGCGAGGCCGGCACCCTGCCCGGCACCGCGCCCCGGATCGTCCCGGCCACGATCGTCGTCTGGCTGGTGTCCTCGCTGGTCGGCTACTTCGTGACCTGGGGCATCCCCTCGCTGCTCAGCCTCTTCCTGTCGATGGTGCTCTACATCGTCGCCGGCAAGCTCGGCTGGGTGCGCGGCGTCGGCGTCGCGACCACCCGGCAGGCGGACCCCGTCGACAGCGCCCCCGCCGCGGTCTGAGCAGACCCGCCGGACACGAACCACCTCCACGAAAGCGAGCATCATGCACATCGGCATCGACGTCGGCGGCACCAACACCGACGCCGTCCTCATGGACGGCACCCGCACCCTGGCCGGGGTCAAGCACTCCACGACCCCGGACGTGACGAGCGGGATCGTCCAGGCCATCGAAGACCTCCGTGCGGGGCACTCCTTCGAGGGCGGCGACATCGACGCGGTGATGATCGGCACGACGCACTTCATCAATGCGCTCGTGCAGGCGAGCCGGCTCGCTCCGGTCGCGGCCCTTCGACTCGGTCTGCCCGCGACGCGCGCGCTGCCGCCGCTGATCGACTGGCCGGAGGTTCTCGTCGCGGCCACCCAGGCACGCAGCTACCTGGCGCACGGCGGCTACGAGTTCGACGGCCGCCCGATCTCGCCGCTCGACCCCGACGAGATCCGCGCGCACGCCGAGGACATGAAGGCGAACGGCATCCGCTCGGTGGCCATCTCGTCGGTGTTCAGCCCGGTCAACCACGACCTCGAAGTGCAGGCGGCCGAGATCGTCGCGTCTGTGCTCGGAGAGGACGCCGCCATCTCGCTGTCGCATGAGATCGGCCGCATCGGACTGCTGGAGCGCGAGAACGCGACGATCATCAATGCCGCCCTCCGCGAGCTCGCGTCGGAGATCGTCGACGGGCTCACCTCGGCGGTCCGTGCGCAGGGCATCGAAGCGCCGATCTTCCTCAGCCAGAACGACGGTACGCTCATGGACGAGGACTACGTGCGCCGGTACCCGGTCGCGACCTTCGCCTCCGGCCCCACCAACTCGATGCGCGGGGCGGCGGCCACCAGCGGCCTCGTCGACTGCGCCGTCATCGACGTGGGCGGCACCACCGCCGACATCGGCCTGCTCATCAACGGCTTCCCCCGGGAGACGGCGAACGAGGTGAAGGTCGCCGGCATCCGCACGAACTTCCGCATGCCGGACGTGCTCTCCCTCGGCATCGGCGGTGGCAGCATCGTCGACGAGGAGACGGCCGAGGTGGGCCCGGCCTCGGTCGGATACCGGCTGACGACGGAGGCTCTGGTCTTCGGCGGCTCGACCCTCACGGCCACCGACATCGCGGTCGCCGCCGGTCGTGCGCAGGTGGGGGATCCCGCCAAGGTCGCGCACCTCGACCCCGCGTTCGTGGAGCGCGTGCTCGCCCGCATCGCGGAGCGCGTCGCGGAGGCGGTGGACCGCATGCGCACGTCGCCGGAGCCCATCGCGGTCGTGGCCGTCGGCGGCGGGTCCATCCTGCTGCCCGACGAGCTGCCCCTGTTCGGCACCGTCCATCGCCCGGAGAACTATGCGGTCGCGAACGCCATCGGCGCCTCGATCGCCCAGGTCGGCGGCGAGATCGACAAGGTCTACGCGATCGAGCCGGGCCGTCGCGACGAGACGATCGCGGAGGTGCGCGCCGAGGCCGTCGACAAGGCCATCGCGGCCGGCGCCAAGCCCGCGACCGTGTCGATCATCGACTTCGACGAGGTCCCCATTCCGTATCTTCCCGGTAACGCGACGCGCATCCGCGTGAAGGCCGTCGGCGACCTCGACATGGGGGCCTGACATGAGCACGACGATCACCGCGGCCGACATCGACGGTCTCGCTCGCGGCGCGGCCGTGCTCGGCACCGGCGGGGGCGGCGACCCGTACATCGGCGCGCTCCTCGCCCGCCAGGCCCTCGCCTCGGGAGACGTCACGGTCGTGGCGCTCGACGAGGTGCCGGACGACGCCCTCGTGCTGTTCGTCGCCATGATGGGCGCGCCCACCGTCATGGTCGAGAAGCTGCCGAGCCTCGCGGAGGTCATCGAGCCGGTCAAGGCGCTCGGGATCCACCTCGGCCGCCCGGTCACCCACATCGCCTGCGCCGAGGTCGGCGGCGTGAACTCGACGATCCCGATCGCCGCCGCCGCCGCGCTCGGGCTGCCGCTCGTCGACGCGGACGGCATGGGTCGCGCCTTCCCCGAGCTGCAGATGGTGCTCCCGACGCTGTACGGCGTGACGGCCTCGCCGCTCGCCTTCAGCGACGAGAAGGGGAACACGGGGGTGCTGCAGACCGCCGACAACTCCTGGACCGAGCGCATCGCCCGCGTCGCGTGCGTCGAGATGGGCTGCTCCGTCATGATCTCCGGCTTCTCGATGTCGGGTGCCGCCGCACGCCAGTCGCTGGTGGCGGGATCGCTGTCCCGGTGCATCGACATCGGTCAGCGGATCGCGGAGGCCCGCGAGGCGAAGACCGACCCGGTCGCCGCCGTCGTCGAGCTCCTCGGCGGTCGCGAGCTGTTCGGTGGCAAGGTCGCCGACGTGAACCGGGCCACGACGACCGGCTTCGCGCGCGGTCGGGCACGGATCGACGGAGAGAGCGGAGCCTCGCTGACGCTGCAGTTCCAGAACGAGCACCTCGTCGCGGAGGCGGACGGGCGGGTGCTGGCGACCACCCCCGACCTCATCATGGTCCTCGACGGCGAGTCGGGGGAGCCCGTCACGACCGAGGGGCTGCGCTACGGCCAGCGCGTCCGCGTGATCGCCGCTCCCGCTGATGAGCGCTGGCACTCGGACGCGGCTCTCGCGATGGTCGGCCCGGGGTACTTCGGCTACGACATCCCGGCGCACCGGTTCGACGGCACGGTCTCCGCCGGAGACGCCGCGGCAGGGGTCGCCGCATGAGCTGGGAGCTGACCGCGGCAGACCTGCCCGACCTCGCCCGCGGCGCCACGCTGCTCGGCACCGGCGGAGGAGGCGACCCCTACATCGGCAAGATGCTGGTGGAGCGCGTGCTCGGCGACGGGGCGATCACGATCCTCGACCCGGACGACCTCGCCGACGACCTCTTCGTCATCCCGACCGCGCAGATGGGGGCGCCGACGGTGATGGTCGAGAAGATCCCCGCCGGCACCGAGCCCACCCTCGCTCTGCGCACCCTGGAGGACCACCTGGGACGCCGGGCCGATGCCACCATGCCGATCGAGTGCGGGGGGATCAACTCGATGATCCCGCTCATCGTCGCCGCGGAGACCGGTCTTCCGGTCGTGGACGCGGACGGCATGGGCCGGGCGTTCCCCGAGCTGTCGATGGAGACCTTCGCGGTCTACGGCGTGCACGGCTCGCCGCTCGCGCTCGCCGGAGAGCGCGGGGAGCGCGTCGTCATCGACACGGGAGACGACGATCGTCAGATGGAGTGGCTCGCCCGCGGCATCACGATCCGGCTGGGTGGCGTCGGTCACATCGCCGAGTACGCCATGAGCGGCGCCGACGTGCGGCGCACGGCGGTGCCGCGCACCATCTCGATGGCTCTCGCCCTGGGCCGAGCGATCCGGCTCGCCCGGGAAGAGCACCGCTCGCCGTTCGAGGCGATCGCCGCGACGCTCGCGACCACGCTCTACCCGCATGTGCGCGAGCTCTGCGTCGGGAAGGTGGTGGATGTCGAACGACGGACCACCGAGGGTTTCGCGAAGGGGCGGGCGGTCATCGCTCCGCTCGGCGCCGCGGCGGACGACACGTTCGAGATCGCCTTCCAGAACGAGAACCTCACCGCGCGGCGGGGTGGACGGCTCGTCGCGATCGTTCCCGATCTCATCTGCGTCGTCGATCACGAGACCGCCGAACCCATCACCACGGAGGGACTCCGCTACGGTCAGCGCGTCCGGGTGCTCGGCATCTCGACGCCGGCGATGATGCGCACCCCCGAGGCTCTGGCCGCCTTCGGGCCGTCCGCTTTCGGCCTGACCGAGGAGTTCGCTCCCGTCGAGGGGATGGCCGCGTCTTAGGCTGGATCCCATGAGGCTGGAGCGGGACGACCTGGAGGCGCTCGCCCGCGGGTACGCCCTGCTCGGCTCCGGCGGCGGCGGGTCCACGACGATGCTCGAACTCATCCTCGGCACCACCGCGCCCTGGCCCCTCGACGTCGCGCCGGTGGACGCGCTGGACCCCGCCACGCCCTGTCTCGGCGTGGCCTTCGTCGGGTCGACGATGCTGCTCGGCGAGCGGATGCCCGGTGCCGCGCCCTTCGCCCCGCTGCTGCGGGCGGTGGAGAGATGGCTCGGACATCCCGTCCCGGCGGTGTGCTCGCTCGAGGGCGGAGGGATGAACGGCCTCGCGCCGCTCACTCTGGCCGGATCGCACACCGTGGTGGACGCCGACTGCACGGGGCGTGCGGTGCCGGGACTCGATCAGATGTCGCTGTTCGTCGACCGCGTGCCGGGACTGGTCTTCGCGTGCGAGACCGGGGCCGACGGGGTGGCGCTCGTGGAGGCGACGAGGGCGATCGATGCCGAGCGCGTGGTGCGTTCGGCCATCATCCAGGCCGGAGGCGTCGGCTGCGCCGTTCTCGCCGGCTTCACCGTCGGCGACCTGCGCGAGCACGCCATCGCCGACCACCTCGCCCGCGCGCTCGCCCTCGGCCGCAGCTTCCTGGCGCACCGGGCGGCACCGCTGCCGGTCCTCGCCGAGGTGCTCGGGGGGACGCTGCTCGCCGAGGGCCGCATCGTGACCACCGCGTCCTCCGCGGCCGACCCGCACGTGAACGCGGTCGAGATCGCCGGACTCGGCGGAGCGGTGCACCGCATCGTCACCCGGTCCGAGACCCTCGCGGTGCTCACCGACGGCCTGCTGGTGGCCGCGGCGCCCGAGATCATCGTCCTCCTGGACGCCGTGTCCCGAGACGTCCTCGAAGTCACCGAGCTGGCCCCGGGGCGCACCGTGGCGACCCTCGCCCTCCCCGCTCCCGCATGGTGGAACGCCCGCCCCGAGCGTCGGGCCCGGGTGGTGCCTTCCGCCTACGGGCTCGTCGATCTGGACGCGGCGTGAGCGGGGCGCTCGCGCTGCCGGCGCTGCTTGCGCAGGAGGAGAACGGCGTCCTCCGCCATGTCGCGGGCCCGCGGGATGTCGCGTGGGACGCGGTGGTGGTGGAAGCCGGCGAGTCCGACCTGCCCGACGAGGGCATCGGCCGGCTCGCGATCCTCACGTCCGGGGCGCCGGTCGCCACCTGGCAGCAGGACGCGATGCTGCGCCGGGTCCGCGACCGCGGGTTCACGGGGCTCGCCCTCCCCGGTGCCGCCGGTGTCGACCCCGGGGCGCTCCGCCTCGCGGACCGGATCGGTCTCGCCCTGCTCGACGTCGAGAGGCCGGTCCAGCTCGCCCGCGCCTGCTGGATGCTCATCGAGGCCCGCGACGCTCTGACGCTCACGCGGGTGCGCAAGGTCGCGCAGTCGTTCGAGTACGCCGCCGACGACCTCGGCGACCTGCTCGGACACCTCGCGGCGAACCTCGGTCTGGGCGTCGCTCTCGTCGATGCCGCGGGAGTGCTCCGTGAAGCCGGCGGACACCTGGACGCCGAACTGCACGCGGCGATCCGCTTCGACGCGTGGAGCGACAGCGCCAGGGCGGGGGAGGGCACGGCCGCCTCGGTGCGGGTGGACAGCCCCGGCCGGTCCGGTCTGCGTCTCGTCCTGTTCGGCCACGGCTTCGGAGAGGCACAGCTGCGGTCGCTCCTGGTGGCCGCGGAGGTCGCCATGCCCGCGGTGGCCGCCCGCATCCTCATCGACGAGATCGCGGCCGTCAACGACGTCGCGGCATCGTCGGGCCTGCTGCGGGACTTCGTCGAGCTCCGCGGAGCCGCCGATGCCGATGTGGAACGGCGCATGGCGGAGCGGGGGTGGCGCACCGGCGGGCATCACCTCGGCTTCCGCATGGTGGCGCGCAGCCGGGTGGAGCCGCTCGCACTCCTCCGTGCGATCAGGCCCGGCCTCAGCGCGATCGACGCCGAGGCGCACGCGACCACGGCGGGTCGAGGCCTCAGCGGCTGGCTCTCGTTCGCTGAGGCCCCGGGGCCCGATCGCATCGAGCGGGCCGTGACGGCACTGCGCGACCTCCACCTCACGGCACTGCGCGACTTCGCCGTGGCGACCGGGGTGGGCTCGGCGCAGACCGGGCCGGAAGGACTGGCGGCGACCCTCGACGAGGCCGGCGACGCCGCACGGATCGCCGCGGCCCGGTCGGCCACCGGATGGTTCGTCCGCGTCGACAGCCTCGGGCTCGAACAGCTCCTGCTCGCCTGGACCGGCAACGACACCTTCGTCCCGGCCGCGCAGTCGCTGCTCGCCCCTCTGGCCGAGGGGAACGGGGAACTGCTCAGGACCCTGTCGGCCTACCTCGACCACGAGTCCGGCATCGCGGCCACCGCGGCCGCTCTCGGGCTGCACCGCAACACGGTGGCCGTGCGGATCCGCCGGGTGCAGGAGCTCCTCGGGATCGACATGAACGACCCCGAGGCGCGGCTGGCGCTGCATCTCGCGTGCCGGGCGGTGCTGCCGGGCTGAGCCCGGAGCACACCGTCCGGGGTCACTCCGGGTCGCCGTGCAGCATCCAGGCGATCCCGAAGCGGTCGACGAGCATCCCGAACGTCCCGCCCCACGGCGGCACATCGAGCGGCATCGTGATCGTGGCGCCTTCGGAGAGGCGGTCCCACACCTGCCGGGTGACCTCCTGGGTGTTGCCGCTCAGGGACACGGAGACGCCCTGCGGCTTCTCGTAGGTCATGCCCTCCGGGGTGTCCGACGCCATGAGCACGAGGCCGTCGGGGGTCGTGAGCTGCGCATGCATCACGAGGTCCTTCTGGCTCGGATCCTGCACCATGTCGGGGAAGTCGCCGAAGACCGTGATGTCGAGATCTCCGCCGAGGACTCCCCGGTAGAACTCCATGGCCTCGCGGGCCTCGGTGCGGAAGGACAGGTAGGGATTGAGGTTCGCCATGCGTGCTCCTGGTCGCTCGACTGCTGGAAGACCCCCGCCCCTCCTCAGTCTGCGCGCGCCGGCACCGCCTCGGCAAGCCATTCTGTGAACGTCTGCGTCCCGCGCACGGCATCCGGTCCCGGCAGCGCCTTCCCCGCGCGCATCCCCGCCATCTGCGGGCCGGGCACGTTCAGCGCCGGGATCCAGCCTCGGTACCCGATGCGCCGAGCGTACGCCCGCACCATGTCGGCGAGCTGCTCTTCGCGGGGGCCGGCGAAGTCAGGCACTCGACCCTGCGCGTCCCCGATCGCGAGCGTGACGAGCCGCTCCGCGACCTCGCGGGCCGCCACCGGCTGCGTGCGCGCACGCGGGGCGAGATGCAGCGGCCCCGCCTTCGCGCGCGCGAACATCTGCGCGGCGAACTCGTGGAACTGCGTGGCTCGGAGGATCGTGGAGGGGACGGCGGACGCGGAGACCAGCTTCTCCTGGGCCACTTTGCCCGCGTAGTAGTCGTAGGGGATCCGGTCGATGCCGACGATGGAGAGCAGGACGACGTGCCCCACGCCGGTGTCCGCGGCGGCGGCGAGGAGGTTCCCGGTGGCGGCGGTGAAGAACTCGATCGCCGTGCTCGCCTTCAGGGTCTCGACGCTCACGACATCGATCACGGCATCGGCTCCGGTCAGCGCCGCCTCCAGCCCGCGCCCGCTGACCAGATCGACGCCGTGCGAACGACTGAGCACGACGGCCTCATGACCGGCGCCCCGGACGGCCTCCACCGTGGGCGTGCCGACGACGCCGGTCCCTCCTGCGACGACGATCCTCATGCGTCGATCCTCACTCCCGATCCAGCCCGAAAGTGCGCTTCACGAGCGCCTGCACATCACGGTCGAGCCCGTCGATGCGGGCGTTGACGCCGTCGATGCGCGTGCCGACCGCGTCGAAGCGGGTGTTGACCGCATCGAAGCGCGCGGTCATCTCGTTCCGCAGGCCCCCGATCTCGCTGCGGAGGACGCGGATGAACAGCGTCGAGACGACCGTGAGCATGCCCATCATCAGCGCCGTGAACGCGCCGATCATGGTCCAGACCTGCGCACCGTCCATGGTTTCCATCCCCTCATCGTGGCACCGGATCCTTCAGCCTGCCAGCATCCTGGCGGACGCCACGCCCGGCCCCTCGCGCTCTGTGGAGACACCGGAGATCGCGGGGATTCGGGAGGAAGGGCCGGGTGAGGATCCCTCCTCACCCGGCCCTCGGTCAGTCGCCCTTCACGTTCACGAGCTGTCGCAGCATGTGCCGGATCCGCACCAGGCTCGCCGCATCCTCCATCACCCGATCGATGGGCTTGTAGGCCTGGGGGATCTCATCGATGAAGGCGTCGGTGTCCCGGAACTCGATGCCGGCCATCGCCTCCCGCAGCTGCGCGTGGGTGAACGTCTTCCGCGCCGCGGACCGCGAGTACTCCCGCCCGGCACCGTGCGGGGAGGAGTTCAGCGACAGCGGGTCGCCGAGCCCCTCCACCACGTACGATGCCGTGCCCATCGACCCGGGGATGAGTCCGGGCCGACCCGCGTCCGCCTGGATCGCGCCCTTGCGGGACACCCAGACGCGCTTTCCGAAGTGCATCTCCGACTCCGTGAAGTTGTGGTGGCAGTTGATCCGCTCCTCCTCCTCGACCGGAGCGCCGAGGAAGTCGGAGAGCTGCCGGATGACGCGGTCCATCATCTCCTCGCGGTTCAGCAACGCGAAGTGCTGTGCCCACCGGAGCTCGCGGATGTAGCGCGTGAACTCCGGCGTGCCCTCGACGAGGTAGGCCAGGTCGGGGTCGGGCAGGTCGATCCACCACTGCTTCGCCAGCCGCTGCGCGACCGCGATGTGGTGCCCGGCGATCTTGTTGCCCACGCCGCGGGACCCGGAATGCAGGAACAGCCAGACCCGGTCGAGCTCGTCCACCGACACCTCGATGAAGTGGTTCCCCGAGCCGAGCGTGCCGAGCTGGAGCCGCCAGTTCTTCGCGTAGCCCTCGGGGTCGAACTCGGCCGCACGTGCTCGCTCCTCCAGCTCGGCGATGCGCGGTGCGGCCGTCGCCACGACCTTGTTGTTGTAGTGCCCGGCGGACAGCGGGATCGCGCGCTCGATCTGCTCCCGGAGCGCGGCGAGGTCGCACCCGTCGAGGTCGTCCTTCGTGAACGGCGTGCGGACGGCGATCATGCCGCAGCCGATGTCGACGCCGACGGCCGCGGGGATGATCGCGCCGAGCGTCGGGATGACAGACCCGACGGTCGCGCCCTTGCCGAGGTGCGCATCCGGCATCAGCGCCAGGTGCGGGTGGATGAACGGCATGCGTGAGGTGGTGCGGGCCTGATCGAGGGTCTTCTCATCGATCAGGGACGCCCACGACAGCAGCCGCGCGGAGAGCCTCTCCATGATTCCTTTCCTTGTGGTGGTGTCCGGCCACAGGTCAGGGAGTCTTCCGACGGAAAACGCCCCGGACCTGACGGTGCGGGGCGTTGCGAGAGCGGATGCTGTCACACGGCGCGCGCCGGAGGGTACGACTCGTCGCGGTCATTGCGCTTCTGCGGAAGCGGCAATGCCACGTTCTGGGGAAGATTCCGCGGGGCGGTCATCCGTCGTCTCCTCGGCTGGTGTGCGGCGCCGGTCGGCACAGCCTTGCCACCCTAGGCGGCGACACGCCCGGGCGTCAAGCGTCCTTCGGCGGGTTGTACATGAACTCGAGCCGGATGCCGTCGGCGTCCTCGACGAAAGAGGCGTAGTACCGCTCGCTGTACCGCGGATACTCCTTCGGCTCGCGCACCGCGGTCCAGCCGGCGTCGAGGGCGAGGTCGTGGAGTCGGTCGACCTCGGCGCGCGACGGCACCGCGAAGGCCATGTGCTGCCAGCCGACGCGGCCGTGGCGGTGAGGCGTGGAATCGTCGTCCCACGTGTAGAGGATGATCTCGGTCTCGTCGCCGGTGTGCCAGGAGATCGAGTGATCGTCCTCCCCACCGAGCTCGTAGCCGAGCGCGGTGAGCACGGGATGGAACTGCGCGCGTCCGCGCTCCAGGTCGGCGACGGTGATGCCCAGGTGATCGAGGAGAGCCATGCGCCCAGTCTGTCAGCGCAGCGGTCGCCTGTCAGTGCGGAGCGTGGTATTCGGCTTCGCCGCGCTTCCAGTAGCCCTTCACGACGGCGTTCGCGCTGTCTACGCCCCAGCGTGCGAGCAGGGCCCGGCCGGGCTTCACGATGGACTGCTCGGCGGCGATGAACACGAACGGGTCGTCTCCCACGACGTCGTCCGCGGTCAGCGCGTCGAGGAAGGCGATCAGCGCGGAGCCGGCCGGCGCGTCGCCGCGGTGCAGCCACTCGACAGGCACCGGAGCGTCGATCTCGATCTCGCGGCCGGCCGACACCGTCTCGATGACGATGCGTGCGGGGGTGCCGGCGGGGATGAGGGCGGCGAAGCGACGGATCGCGGGGATGGCGGTCTCGTCGCCGACGAGGAGCCATGATCCCGGCTCTCCGGTGAGGACGGCGGCGCCGCGCGGCCCGCCGACGCCGATGGTCGACCCGAGCGGGGCGTTCGCGGCCCACGGGGCGGCCACGCCCTGATCGCCGTGCACGGCGAACTCCACGTCGAGCCAGTCGTCACCCCAGGCGAGGGGCGTGTACTCGCGGCTCGGGGAGGCCCGCAGCTCCTCCACCGAGTCCACGGGGCCGCTCGGGAAGAAGAGCCGCATGTGGTCGTCGGAACCCGGGGAGTCGAAGCCGGCGAGGTCGGGCCCGGACAGGCGGACGCGCACGAAGTCCGGAGCGAGCCATTCGCGGGCGCTCAGCGTGACGTTGCGGAAGCGCAGCTCGAGGCCGCGACGCTCGATCGAGAAACCGGATTTCGTATCGCTCATAAAGTAAGGCTAACCTAAAAACCGACGCGGTCGGCTCGCCCGCCCGTCGGACCGGCGCCCCACGAGGGCGCACACATCCCCGCAGAACAGGAGTCTCTCCATGTCCGTGCCCAGAACCCTCACCGCCACGAGCGTCGCTATCGTCGGCCTGCTCGCCCTCTCCGGCTGCGCGTCCGGCGGCGAAGCCGAACCCGAAGAGACGACGGCGGAATCGGGGACCGTGACCATCGAGGACAACACCGGCACGCACGAGATCAGCACGCCGCCGGCCTCGGTCGTCGCTCTGGACAACCGGACCTTCCAGACCCTCTCCGACTGGGGCATCGAGCTCTCCGCCGGCGCGGTCTCCCTCATGCCGGAGACCGTCTCCTACGTGAAGGACGAGGACATCGTCGACATCGGCCTGCACTCCGAGCCCGACCTCGAGGCCATCGTCGCCGCCGACCCCGACCTCATCATCAGCGGCCAGCGGTTCACGCAGCACAACGAGGCCATCGCCGAGCTCGTCCCTGACGCCACGATCATCGACCTGGAGCCGAGGGACGGCGAGCCCTTCGACGAGGAGCTCAAGCGGCAGACCACCGCCCTGGGCGAGATCTTCGGCAAGCAGGACGAGGCACAGAAGCTCGTCGAGGAGTTCGACGCCGCTGTGGACCGCGCGAAGGCGGCCTACGACGACGCCGACACCGTCATGGCGGTGAACACTTCGGGCGGGCAGATCGGCTACCTCGCTCCGACCGTCGGCCGCTCGCTGGGACCGATCTACGACATGCTCGGCCTCACGCCGGCACTGCAGGTCGACGACGCGACCGACGACCACCAGGGCGACGAGATCTCGGTCGAGGCGATCGCCGCCTCGAACCCCGACTGGATCCTGGTGCTCGACCGGGATGCCGTGTTCGCGGCGGAGACGCCGGACTACGTGCAGGCGGCGGAGATCATCGAGAGCTCCGAGGCGCTCGCCGGCGTGACCGCCGTGAAGGACGACCAGATCGTCTACATGCCCACGGACACCTACCTGAACGAGAGCATCCAGACGTACACGACGTTCCTCAACGACCTCGCCGACGCGCTCGAGAAGAGCGCCGACAAGTAAGGGCTGTGCGGCGGCGTCCCGACCGGGGCGCCGCCGCCGGCATCCCCCATGACCTCTCCTCTCCTCACATCGACATCGCGATCGTCCGCACGGCTGTTCGATCCGAAGCTGCTCATCGGCGTCCTCGTCGTGGCGGCGCTCCTGGTGATCTCGCTCTTCACCGGCGTGTACGACATCGCCGGCGCGGACGACGGCGCGCAGATGTTCCAGATCACCCGCGTTCCCCGCACGATCGCGCTGGTGCTCGCCGGCGCGGCGATGGCGATGGCCGGCCTCGTCATGCAGCTGCTCACGCAGAACCGCTTCGTCGAGCCGACCACCACCGGGACCACGGAGTGGGCGGGACTCGGGCTCCTCGCCGTGATGGTGCTCGTGCCGCAGCCCTCGCTTCCGCTGCGCATGGCCGGAGCCGTGCTCGCCGCGTTCGTCGGCACGATGGTGTTCTTCGCGTTCCTCCGCCGCGTCGCGTTGAAGTCGTCGCTCATCGTGCCCATCGTCGGCATCATGCTGGGCGCGGTGGTCGGCGCCATCACGACCTACTTCGCCCTCGCCACGAACTCGCTGCAGATCATCGGCGTCTGGTTCGCGGGCAGCTTCACGTCGGTCATGCGCGGCCAGTACGAGATGCTGTGGATCGTCGCCATCATCGGCGTCATCGTCTTCCTCGTGGCCGACCGGCTGACCATCGCCGGGCTGGGGGAGGAGATCGCCACCAACGTCGGGGTGAACTACAACCGGATGATCCTGCTCGGCACCGCGCTGATCGCGGTGACGACCGGCGTGGTGACCGTCGTCGTCGGCAACCTCCCCTTCCTGGGGCTCATCGTCCCGAACATCGTCTCGATGGTCCGTGGTGACGACCTGCGCAGCAATCTGCCGTGGGTGTGTCTTCTCGGCATCGCGATCGTCACCGTCTGCGACATCATCGGGCGGACGATCATCATGCCGTTCGAGGTGCCGGTGTCGCTGATCCTCGGTGTCGTCGGCGCGGTCGTGTTCGTGCTCCTCCTCCTTCGGCAGCGTCGTCGTGGCTGAGGCGACGATGACGGCGACCACGGCCCCGCGGACGACGCGGTCGGCCGGGGCGTTCACGACCGCACGGGCGCGCCGCCGCTACATCGTCGTGCTGGTGGTGCTCGGCGTGATCGCCCTCGGTTCCGCCTTCGGTCTCCTCGCCTGGGACAACCCGCTCCCCGTCGGCACCCCCGGCTTCTGGCGCATCGCGCAGCACCGCGCGACCGCCGTGGTCGTGATGGCGCTCGTCGCGGTCGCCCAGGCCGTCGCCACGGTGAGCTTCCAGACGGTCACGAACAACCGGATCATCACTCCCTCGATCATGGGCTTCGAGTCGTTGTACCGCGTCGTGCAGACCACGACCGTGTACCTCTTCGGGGTGGCGGGTCTGGTGACGATCCAGGGCGTCGGCCAGTTCGCCCTCCAGGTGCTCGTCATGGTCGGGCTCGCCGTCGTGCTCTACGGGTGGCTGCTGTCGGGCCGATACGGCAACCTCCAGATCATGCTGCTCGTGGGCATCGTGATCGGGGGAGGCCTCGGGGCGATCGCCACCTTCATGCAGCGGCTGCTCACCCCCAGCGAGTTCGATGTGCTCGCCGCCCGGCTGTTCGGTAACGTCTCCAACGCCGACCCTTCGTACCTCCCGCTCGCGGTCCCGCTCGTGATCGCGGCGTCCGCCCTGCTGTGGCTGCGGTCCCGGCGGTTGAACGTGCTCGCGCTCGGTCCCGATGCCGCGCGATCGCTGGGGCTCGACCACCGCAGGGAGCAGTTCCTCGTCCTGACGCTCGTCGCGGTGCTGATGGCCACCTCCACCGCCCTGGTCGGACCGATGACCTTCCTGGGCTTCCTCGTGGCGACGCTCGCCTACCAGTTCGCCGACACGCACGACCATCGGCTGATCTTCCCGGTCGCCGTCCTCACCGCGTTCTCGATCCTGGCGGGGGCGTACTTCGTCATGAAGAACGTCTTCTACGCGCAGGGCATGGTGTCGATCCTCATCGAGATCGTGGGCGGCACCGTGTTCCTCATCGTCATCCTCCGAAAGGGCAGACTGTGATCGCACTCGACGGCGTCCGCCGTGACTACAGCAGCGAGGTGGCGATCGGCCCCGTCGACCTCCGGATCCCGACCGGCGGGATCACGGCCCTCATCGGGCCGAACGGTGCCGGCAAATCGACGCTCCTGACCATGATCGGCCGGCTGAACGGGATGGACGCCGGAGCCATCGAGATCGCCGGGCTCGACGTCGCCTCCACGAAGTCGAAGGATCTGGCCAAGGTGGTCTCGATCCTCCGCCAGGAGAACCACTTCGTGACCAGGCTCACCGTGCGGCAGCTCGTGGGTTTCGGCCGCTTCCCGCACTCCCAGGGCCGGTTGACGAGGGCCGACGAGGAGGTCATCAGCCAGGCGATCGACTTCCTCGATCTAGGGGCGCTCGAGGGGCGCTACCTCGACGAGCTCTCGGGCGGGCAGCGGCAGCGGGCCTACGTGGCCATGGTCCTCGCGCAGGACACGGAGTTCGTGCTGCTGGACGAGCCCCTCAACAACCTCGACATGCGGCACGCCGTGCAGATGATGAAGCACCTGCGGCGGGCGGCGGAGGAGCTCGGGCGCACGATCGTCATCGTGCTGCACGACATCAACTTCGCCGGGCACTACGCCGACCACATCTGCGCCATGAAGGACGGCCGGGTGGTGGAGTTCGGCCCGCCGGCGGAGATCATGACGGACGACGTGCTGAGCCGGGTGTTCGACACCCCGGTGCAGGTCGTGGAGGGCCCGTCCGGCCCCCTCGCCGTCTACTACTGACGGGCGTCAGAGCTCGACGCCATGGTCCTCGTCGTTCACGCCCGCGTTGTGACCGCGGCGGGACTCGTAGCCGAGGAACCAGCCGAACCACACGATCGCGGCGAGCAGCACGCCCAGCCAGACGTTCTGGAAGATGAGGCCGAGGACGACACCGGCGATCAGCAGGCCGACCGTGACGAAGATGCGCAGGGCGGTACGGGACATGCGCTCAGCATACGTCGGTCGCTGCGATCACAGACCGATCAGCGTCGGCGGTGGTCCTCCGGCGCGAGCCGGGGCCCGCGCCGCGCCTCGGCGACGCCGCTCGCGAAGATGAGCCGGATGACGCGCTGCCGGTGGCCGGCCCAGGGTGCGAGCAGTTCGACCATTCCGGCATCGTCCGTGCGGTGCCCGGTCAGGGCATGCCCGACCTCGTGCGCCAGGTGGTAGTCGCCCACGCTGACCGCATCGGGGTCGCCCAGCGCGCGGATCCGGGTCTCCGCAGCGGTCCAGACGCCGACTCCGGGCAGGCTCGTGAGCACGCGGTCACGGTCAGGGCCGGTCGTGGCCGCTCGGACGGCAGCGGCGATGCGGTCGCCGCGCTCCGCTGCCCGCACGATGGTCTTCGACTGGGGCGGCTCCACTCCGGCGCGATGCCACGCCCAGGACGGGATGCGTCGCCACTGCGCCGCCGTGGGAGCGACGGCCATCGGTCGCGGCGTCGGCCCCGGTGCCGGGTCGCCGTAGCGCGACACGAGGTACCTCCAGGCGCCGAAGGCCTGCATGGAGGTGACCTTCTGCTCGAGGATGCCGCAGGCGAGGGCATCGAAGACCTCATCCGTCCGCGCGAGCCGGATGCCGGGGTGCCGCCGGGCCGCCTCGGCGATGAGGGGGTGCAGGGAGGGATCGAAGCCGGTCGGGTCGTCGCCGGCACCGCACAGCGCCGGCACGAGGGCGAGGGCGTGCTCGGCACCCGGGCCCCAGGCGGTCGCCTTGACCTCGTTCCCCGACATCCGCAGGGCGAGCGTCGAGGGGCCCTGCGGTGTGCGGACCGCGCGCCAGATGACCGGGCCGTCGAAGACCATCGTCGGATCGGTGCCGCCGCGGCGCAGCATGCCGACGGTGCGCCGGAGATCGAGCGGCTGCGGCGGGCGGTACGTCGTCTCCCGCGGAGGGCCCGCGCGGACGGCGCCCGCCGTCGCGGGGGCGGCGGCGAGGGTCATGCGCCCACCCTACGCGCGGCTCCTGACACCGGCCTCCCGGCGAGGGGAGCGCGTCAGAAGCGGTCGGGCGACGGGGTTCCGTGGCCGTAGCGGATGACGACATCGGCGTGACGGTCGAACCGGTAGCCGATGCCGCGCACGGTACGGACGATGTCCTCGTAGCGGCCGAGCTTCGCCCGCAGCCGGCGCACGTGCACGTCGATCGTGCGCTCGCCCGGCGTCTCGTCGTCCTGGGCCTGCCAGAGGGCGGCGACGAGCTCGCTGCGCTCGATCGTGCGGCCCTCGCGGAGGACGAGGTACTGCAGCAGCTCGAACTCCTTGTAGGTGAAGGCGGCGGACTCGCCGTCGATGAGCACGCGCTTGCGGGAGATGTCGACGGTGACGCCGGACTCCTCGGGCGTGGTCTCCTCCTCGGCGGCGGCCTTGGTGCGGGCGATCGCGCCGGGCTCCTGCAGGGCGAGACGCACGACGTCGAGGTCTCGGCCGCCGGAGCCGTGCGGGGCGAGGGCGACGGTGGCGTGGGTCTCGGCGCCGGGCGCGAGCTCGGCCAGCGTGCGGCGGAGGGCGTCGACGAGCAGCGGAAGGCTCACACCGGCTTCGGCGGCCTTGATCTCGTCCAGGCCGACGTAGAGGGCGAAGCCGCGGGGCGAGCGGACGGCGGGGAGGTCGGCGCCGGCCGGGGCCAACGGGGCCGACGGCTCGGCGGGTCGGACGGTGCGGTTCGGGGCGGTGACGGCGGGACGCTCGAGAAGGGCGGAGTTCGACATGATGATGGGTCCTCAGGACGTGAGCCCGACGGGAGGGGGCTCGGATGCGTTGCACGAATGACCGGCGGAGCCGGGGAAGCGAGCACGGGTGTGTGCTCGGGACGCTGCTCTCGCAGATGGCGAGGAGTCAGGTCAGGCGAGGTGGCTGTTCGTTCAGCGACACATTCGGCAACACATGTCAACGCGACCGGGCATCATCATCCCGGCAGTCCCGTTCGCCTCCTGGGCGGACAAAGGGCGTGCGTTGATGGTCATGGGGGGATTATGTCCGATCGTGACGGGACATGTCAAAACGCCCGGGCGCGTCGCAAGAGGCGTAACGTGACACGGATGACGATCTCGCACACCGTCGGCGGCTTCATCCTGACCGACGAGAAGGACGCATCGCGGTACACCCTCACGCGCGACGGGAAGCTCGTCAGCGTGCTCGACTACCGGGACGACGGCCACACGGTCGCGCTCACCCGGGCCTACACGGTCCCGGCATTCCGCGGGAACGGGTACGCCGGGAAGGTGGTCGAGGGGGCCGTGGCCGACATCGCGGAGCGCGGCGACCGCAAGGTGGACGCCGTCTGCTGGTACGTGGCGGAGTGGTTCGCCGCGCACCCCGAGCAGTCGGGTCTTCTCCGCACGCGCTGACCTTCCGGCTGTATGACGGACTGTTACGGCCGCCGCCTGCGAGGATGAGGGCATGAGACTCGCCGAAGCCCTCGCCGCCCGCGCCGACCTGCAGCGCCGCATCGAGCAGCTGCGGGCGCGCATCGTCGCGAACGCCCGGTACCAGGAGGGCGAGGAGCCCGCCGAGGACGCGACGGCGTTGATCGAGGAGGCGGAGGCCGCGTTGACCCGGCTGCAGAGCCTCATCCGCCGCATCAACGTCACGAACGCCCGGCTCGACCTCGGCCCGGACGGGACGATGACCGATGCGCTGGCCGCGCGGGACGTGCTGCGCCTGCGTCACGCCGTGCTCACGGATGCGGCGGCCGCGGCCTCGGGGGCGAACGAGCAGTACCTGCGGCAGATGCGCTCGGAGCTGCGGCAGGTGTCCGCGCTGCCCGTCGCCGCGCTGCGTGCGCGGGCGGATGCGGTCGCCCAGGAGCTCCGAGAGCTCGACAACCGGATCCAGCAGGCGAACTGGTCGCACGACCTCGAGGAGGAGAGCGGAAGTCGGTAGTCGCGACGGAGCGGGCACAACCCTCAGCCGGCGGGGCAAGCCCGGCTCCTGTGGGCGGAGGGCAGCCCTGATCTCGCATCGCGCAGCCCCGCACGCCGCACAGGTGAAGGTGCACAGCGCATTTCGCATCACCGCGTGCCGGCCGCCGCGACGAGGGTGGGTCAGGGGACCTTCCGCTTCCTCCTCGTGACTCGGGAGATGGCGCTCCCGGCACGCCTCGGAGGGAATGTCCGAGGGTCTTCGTACCGTGGGGGTATGCGGATCCTGCACACCTCGGACTGGCACATCGGCCGGACGTTCCATGGCAACTCCACCATGGATGCGCTCGCCGAGGTGCTCGCCGCCCTGACCACGCAGGTCAGGGAGCACGAGGTGGACGTCGTCATCGTCGCGGGCGACGTGTTCGACTCCGCCACGCCCTCGGCCGCCGCCTACACCCTGCTCGGAGACGCTCTCGTCGGTCTGCACGAGACGGGAGCGCGGGTGGTCGTCACCAGTGGCAACCACGACTCCGCCGCGCGGCTGGGGTTCCAGGCCCGACTGCTGCGCGACGGCATCCACGTGCTCACCGATCCCCTCGCGGTCGGCACGCCCGTCACGATCGACGATGCCCACGGTCCCGTGCACTTCTTCGGTATCCCGTACCTGGAGCCCGCGATCGTTCGCCAGCACTGGCCGGAGGGCGACGCCGAGGGGCGGCAGCTGCGCACGCAGGCGCAGACCATGACGCACGCGATGACGCTCGTCCGCGCGGGCATGCAGGAGCACGAGGGCCGGTCGGTCGCCATCGCCCACTGCTTCGCCGCGGGCGTGGAGCCGACGGAGGGTCTCGAGCGCGAGGTGCGGCAGGGCGGCCTCGACGTCGTCCCCCTCCGCGCGTTCGACGGCCCCGACTACGTCGCACTGGGCCACATCCACGGTCGCCAGCAGGTGAGCGAGCGGGTGCGGTACGCCGGCGCTCCGCTGCACTACAGCTTCGGCGAACAGCACAAGCCGCGCGGCTCCTGGCTGGTCGACCTGGATGCCGACGGCCTTGCGGGCGTCGAGTGGCTGGAGCTTCCGGTTCCGCGGCGACTGGTCACGCTGACCGGCACCTTCGAGGAGATCCTCTCCGCAGAGAGCGTGGCCGCGCACGCCGACGCCTGGGTGTGCGCCGTCTATACCGACGCCGTGCCGCAGACCGAGCCCATGCGACGGCTCCGCGAGGCGTACCCGCACTGTGCCATGGTGCAGCATCAGCCCGCTGCGACCGGAGAGGAGCGCGAGCGCTCGTACGGTGAGCGGCTGCGGTCCGCGGTGACCGATGCCGACCGGATCGATGCGTTCCTCGAGCACGTGCGCGCCGGCCAGGGAGCCACCGAGGTCGAACGCGAGCTGATCCGCGAGGTGCTCGACGACCGGGTCCGCGCGGAAGCCCTCGTCTAGTGCGGCTGCATCGTCTGGAGGTCGAGGGGTTCGGGCCCTTCCGTGCGCGGCAGACCGTGGACTTCGACGCCTTCGCCGACGACGGGATCTTCCTCATCGCCGGCCGCACCGGAGCGGGGAAGTCGAGCATCCTGGATGCGGTCTGCTTCGGGCTGTACGGCGGGGTGCCGCGGTACGACGGCGGGGAGAAGAGGCTCCGCAGCGACCACAGCGAACCGGACGACCCCTCCGAGGTCGTCGTCGAGTTCAGCACGCCGTCCGGCCGCTACCGGGTCACGCGTTCCCCCGAGTACCTCCGGCCGGCCCGGCGGGGAGGAGGCCTGACGAAGCAGGCGGCGGCGGTCTCCCTGGAGGAGCTCACGGACGACGGCTGGGTCGGTCGCGCGGCGCGGGCTGTCGACGTGGCGCACGAGCTCGACGACATCCTTCAGCTCAGCCGCGAGCAGTTCCTGCAGGTGATCCTGCTGGCCCAGAACCGGTTCTCGGAGTTCCTGCTCGCAGGCAGCAGGGACCGGCAGGCGCTGCTGCGCCGGCTCTTCGGCACCGAGCGTTTCGAAGACGTGCAGGCGCGGTTCGACGAGCGGCGACGCCATGCCGAGCAGAGCCTCGGGGCACGTCTCGCCACGGTGTCCGCCCGGCTGGACGAGGCCGAGCGCCTCGTGGCGGATGCCGACCTCGGGCGCGACGCCGGCGACGCCGACGGCGAGGTCGGACCGGAGGCGCAGGGGGAGGGCCTCACGACGGCCGATCGCCTGGCGGAGCTGGAACGGGCGCAGGCTCGCGCTGCGTACCGGGCGGAACGGCGCGCTGCCGAGCGTCAGGAGGCGGAGAGGCGGTTCGAGGCCGCCGATGCTGTTCTGGCCGCCGCACGGGAGGATCAACGTGCCCAGAGCGAGCGCGACCGTGCCCGTGCGGCGATGGCGCGTCTGGACGCCGAGGAGGGAGCCATCGCCGAGGCGAAGGCGGAGCTCGCCAGGGCGCGGGCGGCCGAGGCGCTGCGGTCCTCGATCACCGCGGCCGACCGTGCCGTGACGGCGGCTGATGACGCGGTGGCTGCGGAGAAGCGCGCACGCGCGGACTGGGATCAGCTCGGTGTCGAGACCGACGACCTCGATGCGTGGATCGCCGACCGGACACGGGCCTCCGGGGTCTGGGAGCGCGCCGTCGTGCTGGAGGCCGAGGCACCGCGA
>NZ_RBLT01000033.1:0-39324 GCF_003989315.1 Microbacterium sp. HSID17254 | reverse complement strand
GGGGAACACCCGCAGCGACAGCAGCGAGCCGACCGCGATCGCGAGGGCCGTGCGCCGCCAGGCCAGCTCCGTGCGCTCCGGCTGCAGCCCGGGATCGTACAGATCGGGCGCCGAGGTGTCGGGCGCGGGAGTATCGGGGGCGGTCATCGGCAGGGCTCCGTCAGCGCCACAGCACCCCGGCGAGGACGAGCAGCCCCGTCGTCACGACGACCACGGCGAGCACCACCGCCGACAGCGCGCCCGGCAGGGGCCGTCCCTGCCGCAGGGCGCGCTCGGCCCGCATCCACTCGAACCAGGCGAGCGGCGCCACGGCCGTGCCGGCGATGATCAGCAGCAGCGATGCGGCCAGGCGGAAGCCCGGGTGCAGATCGAGCCCGAGGACCTCGAGCGCGACGCCGCCCGCGATCAGCGCCAGGCCGGTGCGGGTCCAGGCCAGGAACGTGCGCTCGTTGGCGAGGGAGAACCGGGGATCGGGCTCGTCCCCGACCCGGTAGACGGAGGCGGGGAAGCGGCGCATGCGCCCATCGTACGGCGCGTCGTGTTCAGCGCTCGTGCACCGTGCGCCCGGCGAACCACGTC
Organism: Microbacterium sp. HSID17254; assembly: GCF_003989315.1. Lineage (NCBI taxonomy): Bacteria > Bacillati > Actinomycetota > Actinomycetes > Micrococcales > Microbacteriaceae > Microbacterium > Microbacterium sp. HSID17254. The sequence continues at coordinate 38,745 of NZ_RBLT01000033.1, read as the reverse complement.
GAGACGACCTCGGTGTGCACGATCTCCTCCGCCGGTCCGCCGATCGCATCCCGTTCCAGGATCACGAAGTCGGCGGACTTGCCGGGGGTCAGGGAACCGGTCTCCGCGCCGAGCCCCATCGCCGTCGCGGCGTTGATCGTGAAGACCTCCAGCGCCTCCTCGGCGGAGATCGCTTGTTCCGGCCACAGTGTGCCCGCGGCCCGACCGAGCGGATCGGCGCGTGTCACCAGCCCCTGCAGGCCCTCGAGCGTGTTCGGCGACTCGCTCACCGGCCAGTCCGAGCCGCCGGCCACGAGGGCCCCGGCGTCGAGGAGGGCACGGTTGGGCTGGGAGTGCTCGGCACGCTCTCCCAGCACGTCCGCCAGCGCCTGGGGGATGACGCCCGGGTACCAGATGAACGGGGAGATGTCGGCGGAGACGTCGAGCGCCGCGAGCCGGGGGATGTCGCTCTCCGCGAGGAACTGCCCGTGCGCGATCTGTACCGGCGTCGTGAAGCCCTCCGCGCGCACGCGCGCGGTCGCGTCGAGCACGAGGCGCGCCGACCCGTCGCCGGTGCAGTGCACCTTGGCCCCGAGACCGCGGGCGGCGACGGTCCGCAGCCAGTCGGTGAGCTCGTCGAGGGTCATGGTCGTCTCGCCATGGAAGTGCGCCCCGTGCACCGGGTCCGCCGGATACGGGTCGAGGAAGGAGGCGGTGCGGGCGGGCGGCACGCCGTCGAGGAAGATCTTCACGAAGTCCGGGCGATGGTGCGGCGTGCGGAACTCCTCGCCCCGGTCGAGGAGGGGAGCGCCGATGGGGTCGAACCCGAAGATCTCGTCGTTGATGAGGAGCGAGGAGACGACCCAGGCGTGCAGCTCGTCGGCGCGGTCGAGCCCGGCGAGTGCGGCGAGGATGTCGACGGAGACCCCCGCGTCCTGGAACGCCGTGATCCCGAACGAGTTCAGCAGCTCGATGCCGCGGCGCGACGCGGCGACGTGCTGCTCCGGGGTGAGTCCGCCGCTGCGGTCGTACGCCTCCTGCACCGGGATGCCCGCGGCCTCCAGGAGCACCCCGGTGGGGGTGCCGTCGTCGGGGTCGAGCACCGTCACCCCGGAGGTCGGGATGCTGTCGGCCGTGATGCCGGCGAGCTCCAGGGCCCGGGTGCTGGCCCAGCGGTTGTGCCGGGAGTCCTCCATGAGCGCCACCGGCCGTCCGCCCGCCGCCACGTCCAGCCGGCGCCGCGTGGCGGTGTTCGCCAGCGTCGGGAGCAGGGTCGTGGCCACGGCGCCGCCGACGATCCAGGCGTCCTCGGGCAGGGTCTTCGCCTTCTCCCGCACCCGGTCGAGGATCTCGTCGAGCGTGAGGGAGGGGGCGAGCGACAGTTCGAAGAGCTCGGTCCGTCCGGCGAGCGCGTGGTGGTTGTGCACGTCCACGAAGCCGGGGTAGACGGCCGCGTCGCCGACCTCGACGACCCGCGTGCGGCGGCCCCGGAACGCCTCCACGTCGGCGCGGTCGCCGACGGCGAAGATCCGTCCGTCGCGCACGGCGAAGGCCTCGGCGCGCGGACGGGCGCGGTCGGACGTGCGGATCACGGAGCCGGTGACGAGGAGGTCGGCGACGTCGGTCATGTCAGGCGTCTCCGAAGGTCGCGGGCTCGAGCGCGGGCGTGTGGTGGGTGGTCGACAGCAGGCGGCCGTGCGCGCCGAACGTGAAGTGCGTCGGCACCTCACCGGTCTCGTCCAGACCGAACAGCACGCCGTGGGAGCGGATCGCGTTCACGTCGCGGTGGTCGGCGATCGTGACCGAGGCGCACGGGATCACCTTCTCGCGCCACGCGAAGACGTAGATCCCGGGGCGCACCTCCCACACGCTGTTCTCGTCGGTGTCGGCGAGCCCGCGCTCCGGACCGGCCAGGCACTGCCACGAGTACCAGCGCGGGGAGAGGTACACGTGCTCGTAGGCGTGCTCCTCGCTGTAGACCCACTCCACGCGGCGGCCGATGAGCGTGGTCGTGGGGGCGGCCTCGGCGCCGGTGACGTCGGCGCCCTCGATGGTGCCGGGGGCGAAGTGGTGCTGCACGCGGGTGCGGCCCTGCTCGGGCGCGGGAAGGATCTCGGAGATCACCGCGAGGGAGCGTCCGTGCCGCAGGTCGAGCACGAGCGAGACGGCCTCGTTCGGGAGGTAGCGGTGGTGGAACTGCACGAAGTAGAGCTCGTCGTCGACCTCGAACGCCTCGTAGTCGTCGGTGTCGGACGCCGCCTCGGTCGGGTCCTCGGCGCCGGGCTGGTACTCCCAGGCCACCGTCGAGTCGTCGAAGCGGTGGACGATGCGGGTGCCTCGGGCGTCGACGACGGCGATCTCGCGGCCGCTCAGGGCGGTGGTGTGCGGGGCCTTGTTGGCGTCGAAGCCGGGGGCGAGCCCTTCGAGCGGCAGCCAGGTGGAGGTGTCGGCGGGGTTGAGGGTCGTCATGGGGTTTCCTTCCTTCGGAGAACGGGGTCGGCGCGGGCGTCAGCGGTCGCTGAACCGCTCCAGGTCGGTCGCGAGACCGTCGTAGACGGCGGGCTTGGCACGGCGGAGGTACGCGGCGTAGACGATGCCGCCGATCAGCGCGAGCACGAGCAGCAGCGGCATCAGGCGGATCGCGAGCTCCTCGGAGCCGGCCACGATGTTGAAGTTCACGATCGCCAGGATCGAGATGGCCGCGATGCCGAGGAAGCCGATGCCCGGAGCGATGAACGTGCTCCACCACCGCGGGTCGTTCCGGCGCCGGAAATACACGACGATCGAGATCGCCGCGAGCCCCTGCAGGATCAGCACGCTGAGGGTGCCGAAGCCGAGCATCGCGGGAACGAGTGTGACGATGGGATCGGCACCGGCGAGGGCGAACAGGATCGCCACGATCGCCGCGAAGCCGGCCTGCACGATGCCCGCGAGCTGCGGGGCGCCGTTCGGGCGGGTGCGGGCGAGGGCCTGCGGGAGGATCTTCGCGCGACCCAGCGAGTACAGGTAGCGGGTGGCCGAGTTGTGGAAGGCGAGCATCGCCGCGAACAGGCTCACCAGGAGCAGCACCATCATCACAGTCGTGAGCGGGCCGCCCAGGTACTGCTGCGAGAGCGAGAAGATGAGGTCGCCCGTGGGCAGGTGCTCCAGCGCCGTGGCCTGCGCCTGTGCGACGCCGGTCGCGCTCACCACGGCCCAGGTCGTGACGCCGAGGATCACACCGATCGCGATGATCGAGGTGTAGGTCGCCCGCGGGATCGTGCGCAGCGGCTGCTTGGCCTCCTCGCTGAAGAGCGCGGTGGCCTCGAACCCGAGGAATCCGGTCGCCGCGAGCAGCAGGCCGATGGGCAGCGAGCCGGAGAACACCGCCTCCGGGCTGAACGCCGCCACGTCGTAGCCGGTCTGCACGAGCACCGAGATGTCGAACACGACGAGCATGAGCACCTCGAGCACGAGGCACACCCCGAGCACCTTCGAGCTGAAGTCGACGCCGATCCGGGCGAGCACGAAGCAGACGACGATCGACAGCAGGCCCCAGACGAGCCAGTGCACGTCGAGCCCGGTGAGGTCGCGGATGATCGTCTGCATGAAGAAGCCGCTGGTGCCGATCGTGCCGACCACGAAGAAGTTGTAGCCGAGCGTCGCGATGAGGCCCGCGACGAGTCCGCCGGTGCGGCCGAGGCCCTTCACGACGAAGGCGTAGAAGCCTCCGGCGTTCACGAGCTGCTTCGACATCTGGGCGTAGCCGATCGCGAACAGCAGCAGGATGGCCGCGACGAGGAAGAACGACATCGGGGTGCCGCCGCCGTTGCCCAGTGCGATGGCGAGGGAGGCCACGACGACGATCCCGGTCAGCGGCGCGACCGCTGCGAGGACGAGGAACACGATGCCCGCGACGCCGAGGGCGCCGGGGCGGAGGGAGGTGTGGTGCGGCGTCGTGGGTGCGGAGGTCTGCTCTGCCACGTCGGCTCCTTTGCTCGGGTGACGGCCGTGTGGACACGGCATCGACGACGAGGGGAATCGTCGATAGAGCGAGTCTGCTCGCCGCCCCGTTCCGACGCTTGACCGTGAGCGAAGGACGATGGTGCCACCGCGCACACCCCGGCGTCGAGCGTGCGGGCCCTCCGCACCGCGGAGCAGGATGACCGGGACGACACCGCTGTCTCGTCGGCGCCGCGCGGCGCCGGGCCGCGGTCGGAGGATGCGATGGACCTGCAGCTCGACGGCACGACGGCCCTCGTCACGGGGGCTGCCTCCGGCATCGGTCGTGCCGTCGCCCGGGCGCTCGCGGCCGAGGGGGTGCGGGTCGCGCTGCTCGACCGGGATGCTGCCGCGCTCCGGGACGCGGCGGGGGAGGCCGGCATCGATCCGGTGCTGCTCGCCGCCGACGTCACGGACGAACAGCAGGTGGCCGCCGCCGTCGCCGCCGGTGTCCACGCGCTGGGTGGTCTCGACGCGGTGGTCTGCTGCGCCGGGATCTCCGGCCCGGTCGGGACGCCGATCGAGGAGACCGCCCTGGAGGCGTGGAACCGCGTCCTCGCCGTGAACGTCACCGGAGCGTTCCTCCTGCTCAAGCACGCGATCCCGGCGCTCCGGGAGTCCGCCGCCGGATCCGTCGTGCTGCTCGCGAGCGACTCGGCTGTCGTGGCCTCCCCGGGCATGGCCCCCTACGCCGCGTCGAAGGCGGCGCTCGTCCAGTTCGGAAGGGCGCTCTCGGTCGACCTCGCCGGCACCGGGGTGCGGGTGAACGCGGTGTCACCGTCCATCGTCGACACCCCGATGAGCCGGGGCGACCTCGGCGCCGCGGTGTTCGACGAGCCCGCCTTCCCCGTGCAGAGCGCCGACGAGGTCGCCGCGCACGTCGCCTACCTCCTCTCCCCGCGGAGCCGGGCGGTCAACGGCACCACCCTCCTCAGCGACTTCGGGTACACCGCCCGGTCGGGATTCCCCGCCTGACGCACCCGCGTCCGGCCCCACCGCGCACGCGCGCAGAACACACAGGAGCACACATGGCAACCGTGGTCGGATCGAGCGTCTCCGGACGCGTCGTCGTCATCACCGGAGGCGGCACGGGCATCGGCGCGGCGGTCGCGGAGCGGTTCGCGGCCGAAGGGGCGCACGTCGTCGTGGTGGGCCGCCGCCCCGAGCCGCTGCACGAGGTCGAGCGGGCCGTCGGGGCGTTCCCCGTCGTCGCGGACGCGGCGGACACCGCGTCGGCACAGGCCGCGATCGCCGAGATCCTCGCGCGGTTCGGCCGCATCGACGTCCTCGTCGCGAACGCCGGGGGACACGGGTTCTCCCCGGTCGCCGAGACCGACGACGCGAGCTGGGACGCTGCGATCCGCGCCAACCTCACCACCGCGTTCGTGATGGCGCGGGAGGCGCTGCCGGCGCTGATCGAGGCCAAGGGCCAGATCGTGGTCGTCTCCTCGCTGGCCGGTCTCTTCGCGGGGCCGTCGGTGGCCGGATACACGGTCGGCAAGCACGCCCTCATCGGCCTCACCCGGACGCTCGCCCGCGACTACGGGCGCCACGGCGTGCGCGTCAACGCGATCTGCCCCGGGTGGGTGCAGACGCCGATGGCCGACGAGGAGATGGACGAGTTCGCGGCGCACGCCGGTCTCGGCTCCCGCGAGGAGGGGTACGCGACGGTCACCGCCGACGTGCCGCTGCGCCGCCCGGCGCGGCCCGCCGAGATCGCCTCCGTCGTGCGGTTCCTCGGGTCGGGGGAGTCGTCGTACATCACCGGCGCCGTGATCGTGGCGGATGGCGGGTCGCACGTGGTCGACGTGCCGACCATCGCCTTCGACCACGCCGGGATGTAGCGCCGGGTCAGGGGCGGGCGGCGGCCGTCGCGCGGTAGCGGAGGCCGTCCACGAGCAGTCCGACCAGGGTCAGGCTCTGCTCCTCCGACCCTGCGGACTGGCACAGGTTCGCCGCGGCGTAGAGCAGCTGCGTGGCGTCGACGTCGGCGCGGATGGTCCCGGCCGCTTCGGCGGCGCGCAGCAGGCCGTCGAGGGCGCCCCCGAGATGAGCCGTGAAGTACGCCGGCAGTGCCTCGAAGGCGGGGTCGCCGGAGTGCAGGGCAGCGGCGAGCCCCCGCTTGGTCGCGATGAACTGCGTGAACCGCTGCAGCCAGAGGGCGAGCGCCTCGTCGGGCGCGTGCGCGGCGGCGAGCTCGGCGGCCGCCTGCTCCGTGGCATCCACCGCGGTGCGGAACACGGCCACCACCAGATCCGAGCGCTGGGGGAATCGTCGGTACAACGTGCCCACTCCGACGCCGGCCCGATCCGCGATCGCTCTCGCGGGTGCATCGACCCCGTCGGTGGCGAAGACCTCGCGCGCGGCGTCGATGAGGGCGTCGGTGTTGCGGCGGGCGTCGGCGCGCATGGATCCTCCGAGGGTTGCATAAACGGAACAGCGTTCCGTATGCTTCCGGAAGAGCGTTCCGCTTCGGTCAACGATAGGACACCGGACGACGGGATGCCAGCCACGAAAGGAACCGCTCATGCACTACCGCACCCTCGGCCGCACCGGCATCCGGGTCAGCCCGTTCGCGCTCGGCGCGATGATGCTCGGCACCGACGGCCGTATCGGCAACGGCGACGAAAAGGACTCGATCCGGATCGTCCACCGAGCCCTCGACGCCGGCATCAACATCATCGACACCGCCGATCGGTACTCGCAGGGCGGGTCCGAGGAGCTCCTCGGCAAAGCGCTCGTCGGGCGCCGTGACGACGTCGTGCTCGCCACGAAGTTCAACGGGCCGATGGGAGACGACCCCAACCGCCGGGGCAACTCCCGCCGCTGGATCATGCGCGCCGTCGAGGACTCGCTCCGTCGGCTCCGCACCGACCACATCGATCTCTACCAGGCGCACCGTCCCGACGACGGCGTCGACCTCGAGGAGACGCTCTCCGCCCTGACCGACCTCGTCCGCAGCGGCAAGGTCCGCGCGATCGGCAGCTCCGACTTCCCGGCCTCGATGCAGGTCGAGGCGCAGTGGACGTCCGAGCGCCGCGGGCTCGAGCGCTTCCGGACGGAGCAGCCGACGTATTCGATCCTCAACCGCGGCATCGAACGCGAGGTCCTGCCGGTCGCGCAGCGGTACGCCCTGGGGACGCTGGTCTGGAGCCCGCTCGCCGGCGGCATGCTGACCGGGCGGTTCCGGAAGGGACAGCAGACCGATCTCGCCAGGGCGACCATGTTCCGACACAACCAGGACGAGCGTCGGATCGACGCGGTGGAGCAGATCGTCGCCCTGTCCGAGGAGAGCGGCATCCGGATGACGCACCTCGCGATGGCCTTCGCGATCGCGCATCCCGGCGTGACCAGCGCGCTGATCGGGCCGCGGTCGATGGAGCAGCTCGACGACCTGCTGGAGGGCGTCGACGTGGCGCTGAGCGACGAGCTGCTCGACCGCATCGACGAGATCGTCCCGCCGGGCTCCGATGTCGGTCGTCTCGATCAGCAGTACAACCCGCCCGCGGTGCTCGAGCCGGTGCTCCGCCGGCGTCCGGCCGCCGACCGCTCCGCCGCCTAGTCGGCGGGGTGGTTCGGGCCCCGCGCGTCAGTCGATGCGGAGCTCGAAGCCCTCGTCGGTCGGGACCACGGCGACGTGCGTGAGGTCGTCGACGTGCACGGTCGGGGCGTGGGCTCCCGCGTGCGGACCGATGCCGATCACGCGCATGCCCGCCGCGTGGGCGGCCTGGATGCCGGCGCCGGAGTCCTCGAACACGACGCAGTCCGCGGGGTCGATGCCGAGGGTGCGGGCGGCGAGGAGGAAGCCCTCCGGATCGGGCTTCGAGGCCGAGACGTTCTCCGCGGTGACCGCGAGTTCGGGGACCGTGAGCCCGGCCTGGCCCATCCGCGCGGTCATGAGGGCGACGTTGGCGGAGGTGACCACCGCGTGCGGGAACGGCTGCAGCGCGGCGAGCAGCTCTTCGGCGCCCGGGATGCCGATCACACCGTCCACGTCGGAGGCCTCGGTGGCGAGCATGACCTCGTTCTCGCGGAGGTTGATCGCGTTGTCGCGCTCGGGGAGCAGGATCGCCATGCTCTGGTGCCCCTGGCGCCCGTGGACGGTGCGGAGCACGGTCTCCGGGTCGATCCCGTGCGGCTCCGCCCAGGCGAGCCAGAGGCGCTCCACGACGGCGGTCGAGTCGACGAGGGTCCCGTCCATGTCGAGGAGGGCGGCGCGGGCGTGGAGGATCTCGGTCACTCCCTCAGGCTAACCCCCACGCCGTCGACCCACCCCCTTTCGTGCGCCCCGGCCCCTTGCGCACGTACGCAAGGGGCCGGGAGGAACGCAACGGGGTGGGTCGACGGGGAGTCAGCCCCCGAGGTAGGCGCGGTGGAGGAGGGCGGGGTCGTCTTGGAGGGCCTGCGGCGCACCCTGGAACGACACACGGCCGCCGGCGACGACCACCGCCTCCTGCGCGAGACCGAGCGCGAGCTGCGTGAACTGCTCCACCAGCAACACCGCGACCCCGGACTCCGCGATCGACGACACGATCGGCATCAGGCGCAGGAACACCACCGGCGCGAGGCCCAGGGACATCTCGTCGATGAGCAGCACCCGGGGCTTCGCCGCGAACGCCCGAGCCAGCACCACCATCTGCTGCTCCCCACCCGACAGCAGCGCCGTGGGGGAGTCGATGCGCTTCTCCAGCTCCGGGAACTGCGCCAGCACGGCCTCGATCTCCCCGGCGGTGCGTGCCGTGAGGGAGAGGTTCTCGCGCACGGTCAGCGACGGGAACACGGCCCGCCCCTGCTCGATGTGCACGATGCCGCGCCGGGCCCGCGCCACGCGGGAGAGCCGGTCGATCGGCTCCCCGTCCAGCAGTATCGACCCGGACGAGTGCGGCGTCACGCCGGACACCGCCTCGATCAGGCTCGTCTTGCCCGCCCCGTTGGGGCCGACCAGGGCCAGGACCTCGCCCCCGGCGACCCGCAGCGAGACGTCCGAGATGACCGGCCCGGCACCGCGGCTCACCGTGACGCCGTCGAGCACCAGTGCGCTCATTTCAGCAGCTCCGTCTCTCCCATGTACGCCTTGACGACGTCGGGGTTCGCGAGGACCTCCGCCTGCGGGCCGCTCGCCAGGACGCGGCCGAAGTCGAGGACCGTGAGGGTCGGGCACACCGAGCGGACGAGGTCGAGATCGTGCTCGATGATGATGAGGGCAACACCGTAGCGCCCCGGGAGCTCGCGCAGGCGAGCAGCGAGCGCCAGATGCTCCTCGTGCGAGAGGCCGGCGGCGGGCTCGTCGAGGATGAGCAGGCGCGGGCGGGCGGCGACGTTCGCTGCGACCTCCACGAGCCGCCGGGTGCCGACGTCGACGCTCGAGAGGCGCGCCCGGGCCGGCGGGCACCCGAAGAACGCGAGGACCTCGTCGATGTCCGCCGCGGCGAGCCGCCGTCTGGCCACGAAGCGCACGTAGCCACCCACGGTCAGCGCCGGAGGGACGCGGTCCTGCTGGAAGGTCCGTCGCAGTCCGAGTCGCGCACGCCGGGTGGGGGAGAGCCCGGCGAGGTCGCGGTCGCCGAGGAGCACGCGGCCCTCGTGCTGGGGGAGGAAGCCGCTGATGGCGTCGACGAAGGTCGACTTCCCGGCGCCGTTCGGCCCGATGAGCCCCATGATCGAGGCGGCGGGCACCGTGAACGAGACGTCGTCGAGGGCCTTGAGCGCCCCGAACTGCACGGTCAGGCCGTCGACCGTGAGCACCGGGGCGCCGTCGAGGGCCGCCTCGTCGACGGTGGCCGTCGTGGTCGTGGTGATCGCCGTCGCATCGGTTCCCGCGTCCGGCGGGAGCGCGGTGAGCTCCGCGCCGGCCGTGCGCCGGTCGGCCCGCCGGTACAGGAGGTTGCGGATGCCCTGGCCGAGGTTCGTGCCGCTCGTGAGCGCCTGCACCCCCAGCACGCCGAACACGACGAAGCCCCAGTCCTGCGGCACGCCCCAGCGCTTGAGCAGCTCCGGCACGAGCACCCAGAGCAGTCCGCCGAAGATGGCCATGTCGATGAGGTGCGCGCCGGACATGATGGCCAGTACGTACAGGGCGAGGGACTGCAGCGGCGTGAAGCTCGAAGCGAAGGGGAGCTGCACCTGTCCGGCGAGCAGCCCACCGGAGATGCCGCCGAGGGCCGCCGACACCGCGAACGCCGTGAGCTTCGCGGTGCGCACGCTCTGCCCGGCCGCGGCCGTGCCCCGCTCGGAGAACGCGACGGCCTTCCAGCTCGCGCCCCACCGTCCGCGCTGCAGGAAGAACACCGCCAGACCGCAGACGGCGAGCACGACGATGGAGAGGAAGAAGAACTCCCGGTCGCTCCCGAACAGCGCCGGGCGCTCGATCGCGATGCCGTCCGCGGAGCCGGGGAACTGGATCTGCACGAGCGTGACGTCGGCCGCCGCGGCGAAGCCGAGCGTCACCACCGCGAGGTTCACCCCGCGCAGCCGCAGGGCGGGGAGCCCGACGAGGATGCCGACGAGACCGGCCGCGACACCGCCGAGCACGAGCCAGACGAGGAAGCCGCCCGGCGCCTGCATCACGTTCAGCAGCGAGACGATCCACGCCCCGACCGCGGCGAACGTGAGCTGGCAGAGGGCGATCATGCCGGCCGAGCCGGTGACGATGCCGAGGCCGAGGATCGCGATCGCGGCCGTGACGGCGCTGATCGCGAGGAAGACGAAGTAGCCGGGAAGGGCGGCGCTGAGGAGCGCGCCGACGCCGATGCCGACGACGGCGACGGCGAACGGCCAGGTGATCCGGAACCAGGGGCGGTCAGCGAGCGGCATCCCACACCTCCTTGCGTTGCGTCCACAGCAGCAGGACGACGATGAACAGGAACGGCAGGAAGTTGCGCACGAGCGCCACTTCGTCGATCTGCGCGACGAGTCCGCCGAGGACGCCGAGGAGCAGCCCGCCGACGACGGCGAGGTCGAGCCGGCGGAAGCCGCCGAGGAGCGCGGCCGCCGCAGCCGGGACGATGAGCATGGACAGGCTCGTGGCGTCGTTCGACTGCGAGGGCGCGACGATGATGATCGCGATGGCGCTGATGATCCCGGTGACGAACCAGACGGCGATCGACAGCGGCCGAGAGCGGATGCCGAGCAGCTCCGCCGTGGTCGGCCGCTCCGAGAGCGCGCGCAGCTGGGTGCCGACCCGGGTGCGGCGCAGCACGATGCGGACGGCGACGGCGGTGACGACGGCCATCGCCACCGTCGCGACGGTGACCTGGCTGATCACCACGCCGCCGAAGGAGAACGCGGGGCCGGCGATGATCGGGGTGAACGGCTGCGGCTTGTTGCCGAACAGGATGAACGACAGCGAGATGAGCAGCAGGAGCGGACCGACGGTCATGGCCGAGCGGGTCGTCGTCGAGGCCTCAGACAGCCAGGTCGCGGCGATGAACCCGATGGCCGCGGCGAGCACGCCCGCGACGAGGACGCCGAGGATCGAGCCCAGCCAGATGGGCAGCCCGATCTCTCGGACGAACCACACGGCGGTGAAGGCCCCGAACATGCCGGTCGCGGCCTGGGCGAAGTTCACCACGCGCACGAGGCGCGACATGAGGGTGAGGCAGACGCCGAGGACGGCGTAGAGGCCGCCGGCGGCGAGACCGGCGATGGCGCCTTGGAGCATGAGGCGTCCTTTCTGGTGAGGGGCCCTTCGACAGGCTCAGGGACCCAGATGTGGGTCGCTGAGCCTGTCGAAGCGCGGGACCCCGGGTGGGTCGCTGAGCCTGTCGAAGCGCGGGACTATTCGCCGATCCGGAGCCAGTCGTCGGCGACCTTCTCCCAGGCGTTCGTGCCCGACTTCAGGATGATCGGCCAGCCCGCGGTGTTCTGCGTGCCGAAGGCGTAGGGCGTCCCCACCATCGGGTTCTCGATCGGGTCCATGCCCTTCAGCGCCTCGGAGACGCTCTCCCGGGTGATGTCGCCGTCGATGCTCTTCAGCACCTCGATGAAGTACGTCGCCGCGAGGTAGCCGCCCTGGCTGAACGAGGTGAGCGGGATGTCGTTCTCCTCCATCAGCGCCCGCCAGTCCGCGTTGATGTCGCTGTCGTCCGTGAACGGGTAGAACTCGGCGGGGACGTAGATGCCGGCACCGGCGTCGTCGATCGCGTCGGCGAAGTTCTCGCTGTAGACGCTCGTGAGGTAGAGCCAGGTCACGTCGTCCCAGCCCTGCGCGTTCGCGGCCTTGACCTGTCCGATCGCGTCGGGCTCGACCGGGTTGATCGCGAGGGCCTTGCAGCCCTGATCGCGCGCCTTGACGATGTAGGGCGTGTAGTCGGAGGCGCCGTACGGCACGGTGTCGTCGACGTACTTCGGCTCCTTGCCCGTGATCTCGGTCCAGGTGTCGATCGCCGCCTGGTAGGTCGGACGGGTGGAGCCGGCGATCTCCAGCAGGATGCAGATGTCGTCGAGTCCGAGCACCTCGGAGCCGTACTGCAGCGTGAGGGTCATGTCGTTGAACGGGCCGACGTTCGCCGGCGAGATGTTCTCGCTGTCGAAGCAGCCCGTGTCGACGCCGATGCCGGGCACCGAGAGGATGCCCTCCTGCTCGTAGTACTTCGCGTTGATCTCGCACTCGATGAGGCTCGCGGAGCCCACGAGCGCGACGGCTTCGTCGCTGCCCACGATCTCCCGCGCCGAGGCGGTGGCCGTGGCGGGGTCGCCCTTGTCGTCGAGCATCTTGTACTCGATCTTTCGGCCGTCCAGGCCGCCTTCCTCGTTGAACGCGTCGAAGACGGCGGCGGCCGCCTGCGAGGCCTCCGGGAACGTCGCCGGACCGCTGATCGTGTTCACGGAGCCGACGACGATGGGGGCGCCCTCGCCCCCGGCTCCGTCGCCACCGGCGCAGCCGGCGAGAGCGAGGGCGGCCACGGCGATGACCGCCGCGGTGCCGGATGCTCGTCTGTTCATGTGCTTCCTGCCTCTCCTGTTCGGGTCGTGCTGTCAGCTCGAAGGCTGGGTGTCGGTGCTCGTCGACGGCGCACGCAGGGCGCGGTTCACGAGCTCCGTGTCGGTGAACTGCTCGAAGGCGACGATCTCGCCGCCCGCCACGCGCCAGACGTGGGCCACCCGGGCGGCGAAGAACCGCCCGGTGCGCTTGTAGGTGCCGGAGTAGGTGCCGATGCCGACCACGACGTCGCCGCCGTCGACCACCTCGTCGATCGCGACGGTGTAGTCGTCCCACTCCTCCTGGATGCGGCCGAAGACGTTCTCGGCGACCGCGTCCGGGCCGATGTAGGTCCCGGCGTAGGGGAACCCGGCGGCCTCCGTCCACTCGATGTCGGCCGCGAAGGGCGCGAGCATGCCGTCCAGGTCGCCCCGGTCGTTCGCGGCGTAGTGCTCGCGGATGAGGTCTGCGTTGCTCATGTGCTCTCTTTCGTTCCGGGTCCCTGATCCCGTCGAGGGTGGGTCCCTGAGCCTGTCGAAGGGTCGAAGGCTGGGTCCCTGAGCCTGTCGAAGGGTCGAAGGGTCAGACGGGCTGCGCGTCGGGGTAGGCGACGGCGCCCAGGGGGTAGATGTGCCCGCCGGCGCGGGAGTGCTCGGACTCGCCGTCGCCGTTGAGTCCGAGGAAGATCCCCGTCGTCATGAGCTGGTAGCCGAGGTCGTGGAGCCAGACGCTCGCCACCGCGATCCGGAACTCGCGGAAGCAGAACAGGTAGAGACCGTCCGCGAACTTCCACACCGTGGAGAGGTCCATGTCGCCGTGACCGCGCTGGACGCCCTCGAGGCACTGCCACGCGTAGCGCTGGCTGGAGACGTAGACGTGCTCGTACAGGTGGTGGGGGCTGTAGCGGTAGACGTTCCGCTTGCCGATGAGGTCGCGGCTCGGACCGGGGACCTCTCCGGTCGCGGGGCCGGCGTCGGTGGTCGCGGCCCAGAAGTCCTGCCCGACCTGCGGCGTGCCCTCGACGGCCTCCGCCGCGATGCGGGAGCGGATGACGGTGGCGCGGTGGGTCGTGGTGGAGAAGACGACGGTGAGGGCTTCGCGCTCGCGGGTCTCGAAGGGGATGTTCACGAAGACGACGTCGTCGCGCACGCGGACCGCGTCATACGGGTCGCGTCCCGAGGAGCCCAGTCCCTCCCAGGTCACGGAGTCCTCGTCGAAGCGGAGCGCCAGCGTGGTGTCGTCGTCGAGGGTGAGCGAGAGCGCGGTTCCGGCGAGCATCGTGCTCGGCAGGCGGAACGTGTCGATGCCCGCGGCGAACTCGTCGTACGTGCGCCATTCGTCCAGAGCGGGGTCGGTGGAGATGTCGGTCATGAGGGTCCTGACGTCGCACACGGCGGGGCCTCGTCGCCCCGGGCACCGCGTCGTCGCGATGCGCTTGCCTCATGCTCCGGCCGGCCCGGGGGAGCCCTCAAGCGCGCGGAGTCCATCCCGCACCGACAGTCAACCGGCGTGCCCTCCCGGGCAAGTCCCGCCCCCGCGGAGCTTCGCCCTCCCAGTTCCGTCCCCCGAATCCGCCCCTGGCCCCCGTGCGGGATTAAAAGCGCCCCTGCCGCGCCCAACGGCGGCCCGTTCCTGATCCCGCACCGGTGTGTCCCACCGGCCGCCGCCCCGGTGCGGGACGGAAACCGCCCCTGCCGGACGCGTTTGGGGTGCGTTCCTGATCCCGCACGGGCGTCCCGCCTGCGGCCACCCCGGTGCGGGACGGGAAAACGCCCCTCCCGGACGCGGATGGGGCGCGTTTCTGATCCCGCACGCGGGAGTCAGTCGTGTCCTCTGGCGCGCGGGAGTCGCGCCCTCCCGCGCACGGCGTGCCTTTCATCGGAGCGGGATCGAAAACGCCCCTGCCGGACGTGTGTGGAGTGCGTTTCTGATCCCGCACCGGCGTCCCGCCTGCGGCCGCTCCGGTGCGGGACGGGAAACGCCCCTGCCGGACGCGTGTGCGGCCCGTTCCTGATCCCGCACCCGAACGCGGTGTACCTCTGGTGCACGGGAGTCGTGTTCTTCCGTGCAGGGCGTGCCGCTCGTCGGTGCGGGGTCGAAACTGCACCTGCCAATGGCGTCTGGGGTGCGTTCTTGATCCCGCGCGCGGGGCGGAGGATGGTGCGGGATCAGGAACGTGCGCGGGGCGGGCGCTGGCGGGGCGGTTTTGATCCCGCGCGCGACGGGAGGAACGACGGGGTCAGTGGGTGGCGCGGTACTCGCTGGGGGAGACGCCGAAGGCGGTCTTGAACGCACGGCTGAAATGCGCGGCGTCGACGAAGCCCCAGCGCGCGGCGATCGCGGCGACGGGGCGGTCGGCGAGCATCGGGTCGAGGAGGTCGCGGCGGCACTGCTCCAGGCGGCGGGTGCGGATCCACGTCGACACGGTCACCCCCTGCTCCTGGAACAGACCGTGCAGGTGGCGGGTGGAGATGAAGTGCGCGGCGGCGATGGAGGCCGGACCGAGGTCGGTGGAGGCGAGGTTGCGGTCGATGTGCGCACGGATCCGCTGCATGAGGGCGCGGTGCGGGTCGGCGGAGGCCTGGTCGAGTCCGAGCTCCCGCGTGAACACGGTGGTCACGAGGTCGAGGGCGCTGTGCGCGAGCCGGGCCCCCGTCGTGCCGGCGAGCTCGTCGAGGTTCCCGGCGAGCTGCGTCAGGTACGGCACGACCATGCCGCCCAGCCCCTCCTGCCCGGAGATGCGGACGGCCGTGAGCTGCCCGATCATGTCCGCGGGCAGGCTGATGAGGTGCTTCGGGAACATGACCACCATGGTGCGGAAGCCCTGATCGAAGACGAGGGAGTACGGCCGATCGGTGTCGTAGACGGCGAGGTCGCCCGGCTGCAGTACGGCCTCGCGGTCGTCCTGGATGAGCAGCCCGGTCCCGGCGAGCATCAGGCTCACCTTGAAGTACGAGCGGTCGCCGCGGGCGATGAGCTCGGTGGTGCGCTCGACGACGTGCGAGGTGGCGCGGATGTCGTTGACGTGGACCTCGTCGACGGCGGCGCCGCGGATCACGCCGCGGAACTGGTCGGCGCCCGCGGAGGACACCTGCAGCGGCACGAACGACTCGGAGACGGCGGCGCGGAACTCGCTGATGTTGCGCGCGACGAGGGTCGACACCGATTCGGCGGGGGTGGTGAGGGCACCGTTCATGACTGATCACCTCGGGCTGGTGGGAACGACGACGTTGTATACGATCCGTTCCGCGATGCTACCACCGGCGACGGCCGCGCGGGGCGCCGTCTAGGATGTGGTCCGTGAACGGCGGGATGATGTCGACGGTGGGGCAGCGGATCCGGCACGTGCTCCGTCAGGTGCGAGGACCCGCCACCTCGGACGCGGTGTTCGAGGCGACGGCGCTGATCGTCGGCGCGGCGTTCCTGCTCGTGGGATTCGTCGTGGCCCTGCCGGTGTTCTGGGGGCACCAGCTCTCGATCAGCGGCACCGGATCGATCGGCATGTTCGCGGCGTACGGCGGTGCGATCGCGGCCGCGCTCGCCTTCGCTCTGGGGCGCCTCGCCGTGCGGGCCCCGGAGCCCGACCCGTCGGTCGCGAGGGACGGATTCGCGGTTCCCGGTGACCGGCTCCGCTGGTACGACCTCGCCGCCATCGCGTTCGCGCACGCCGCCATCGCCTACCTCGGCTGGCTCGGCATCGCGCAGCTCCTGGAGCAGAGCTTCGTCGACGCCCCGGTCTTCCCGTTCCCCGGGGCGATCCTCGTCGCGGTGGCTTTCGCACTCACCGGCTACGTCGCCTTCCTCAGCGCCGTCGCACTGACGCCGACCGTGCTGTCGCTGGTGCTGGCGGTGTTCCTCGTCGTGGGTGCGTTCGCGGCGATGCTGGCGTCGAGCGACGTGCACTGGTGGCGCGACAACCTGTCCGCGCTGGGCATGAGCAGCAACAGCGCCTCGGTGGCCTTCAACGTGACCCTCATCATCGCGGGGATCATGGTGACGACCATCTCCCGCTATGCGACCGCGGGGCTGCCCGTCGACGACCCGGTCGACCGTCGCGGCCGGACGATCGTGCGCGGGGGCCTCATCCTCATGGGGATCTTCCTCGCGTGCGTGGGCATCTTCCCGGTGGACGAGTTCTTCGGCCTGCACAACACGGTCGCGACGGGCATGGCGGTGGTGTTCGCGGTGATCGTCGTCGGGCTGCCGTGGTTCGTGCGCAGCATCCCGCGGGTGTTCGTGGGGCTCGGCTGGGCGTACGTGCTGGTCATCGTGCTGCTGGGGGCGTTCTTCGCGGTCGGCTACTACAACCTCACGGCGGTCGAGCTCATCGCGGCCGTGCTGATCTTCAGCTGGATCATCGTGTTCCTGCGCACCGCCGGCACGATGGGACCCTCCGCGACGCGCCTGGATGCCCGTGCGACCCCGGAGTCGGCGCTCGACTGACGGGGCCAGGCGTCGTCAGTCGCGGAGGAGGCGCGTCGCCTGACGCGTGCGCTGCAGGGCGTCGACGGTCTCGGCGTACCGGCGCTTGGCGACGCCGATGAACAGGCAGTCCACGAGGGCGAGCTGGGCGATCCGGCTCACCATCGCCCCGGCGCGGAAGGTCGACTCGCGCACCTCGGTGAACAGGGCGTGGTCGGCGACCTGGGCGAGCGGGGAGTCCTTCACGGAGGTGACGGCCACCGTCGTCGCGCCGTTGGCGACGGCGGCTTCGAGGAACCGCACCGTCTCGATGGTCGACCCCGCATGCGAGAACCCGATAGCGACGGTCGTCCCGACGGGGAGCACGGCGGCGGCGATCGCCTCGTGGGGGTCGGAGAGGACGTGGGCGTTGCGGCCGACGCGGAGCAGCTTGTGCGCGAGGTCCTCCGCGACGAACTGGCTGGCGCCGATGCCGTACAGGAGGATGCGGTCGGCGCCGTCGATGGCCGCGACCGCCGCCGTCAGCACGGCGAAGTCGAGCTGTCCGACGGTCTCCTCGATCGCGAGGAGTTCCAGGGCGGCGAGCTTGGAGACGGCCTCCTCCAGCGAGTCCTCGTCGGAGATCTCGGAGCCGTAGGCGCCGCGGGCGGAGAACTGGGCGGCCTCCTTGCCGAGCTCGGTGGCCAGGGCCATGCGCAGCGGGGCGTATCCGGTGAAGCCGATCGCCCGGCAGAATCGGACGACGGACGCGACCGAGGTGCGGCACTCCGTCGCGAGCTCGCTGATCGTCTTGTCGATCACGAGGCTGGGGTTCTCCCGCACGGCGGCCGCGACGCGGGCCAGGGACGGGGGCAGGGTCGCAGCGGCGGCTTCGATCGTCGACTGGATGCTCACGGTATCCTCCGGAACGGCGGAACGGGATGGTAAATTCTTTTCAGCGAGTCTACGTGTTGTGTAGTCGCTTTTCTTTCTTTCCGCCGGATCCGAGGAGTGCCGATGAGCGAGACGACCGCCACCGTCGATCTCGGCAAGTCCCGCTGCCGCCTCGTCGTGCACGGCGCGACGGCCGGGGAGCGCTCCGGGATCGGAGCGCCGGGCCTCGCCGCGGCGGGCGGAGTGGAAGCGGCGCTCACCGCGATTCTCCCGCTGCTCGACGATGTCGGGCGCATCGACACGCTCGGCGTGGGGGCGGCCGGCGCCTGGTTCGCCCCGGAGGCGGCCGCGGAACTCGCGGCCGCGCTCGCCGCACGGACCGGCGCACGCGTGGCCGTGGCGTCGGACGTGGTCACCGCTCATGGAGGCGCTCTCGACGGCGCGGCCGGCGTGCTGCTCATCCCCCGCCCCGGAGCCGTGGCGCTGGGCGTCCCCCCCTCCGCAGCGCGTCTGGTCCACGCCTGGGCCCCGGACCCCGGCGCCTTCGGCCCGCGATCCTGGCCCGGCCGGCACTCGTTGCCCGCGGTGCTCCGTGCCCACGACGGGCTGGCCGCGCCCACGGCTCTCACCGCGGCGCTGGCCGCCCCCGTCGGCCCGCCCTCGGCCGTCCAGGCCTGGCTCGCCGCCGACGGAGCGCTCGCCCGCCGCCTCGCGACCCTCGCGCCCCTCGTGCTCGCCGCGGCCGCAGACGATGACCCCGTCGCCATCGGGATCGTGGACGAGGCCGTCCGGCTCCTCGCGGCGACGACGACCGCTGCGGCCGCCGGGGCGACCGAGGACGTTGCGCTGCACGGCGGCCTCACCGACCACGACGGCTTCCGCGCCGCCCTGACCCGCGCCCTGGAGACGAGCGGCCACCGCGTCGTCCGCGCGCGAGGCGGCGCCAT
Source organism: Microbacterium sp. HSID17254 (assembly GCF_003989315.1). Lineage (NCBI taxonomy): Bacteria > Bacillati > Actinomycetota > Actinomycetes > Micrococcales > Microbacteriaceae > Microbacterium > Microbacterium sp. HSID17254. The sequence goes on along the minus strand of NZ_RBLT01000033.1, from coordinate 19,623 downwards.
GGACGGGGCCCTGCTGCTGACCCGTCGCCTCGACCTCCCCCATGAAAGGTTCGTGCACCGTGCCGAATGACCCCCGTTTGACCACCCTCCTCGCCGAGCTCGCGGGCCTCGACACCGAGGCCTCCACCACCGAGCGCGGCGACCTCGACCTGCTGAGCACGACCGAGCTCGTCGAGCGCATGAACGCCGAGGACCGGCGCGTGCCCGAGGCCGTGGCCGGTCGCGCGGCGGAGATCGCGGCGGCGGTGGACGGCATCACGGAGCGGTTCCGCCGCGGCGGTCGCCTCATCTACATCGGTGCGGGCACGGCCGGCCGCATCGGCGTGCTGGACGCGAGCGAGTGCCCGCCCACCTTCGGCACCGACCCGTCGATGGTCGTGGGGCTCATCGCGGGCGGGGAGACGGCCATCCGCTCGGCGGTGGAGAACGCGGAGGACGACGACGAGGCCGCGGCCCTCGCTCTGCGCGACCTCGACCTCACCGACCTGGACACGGTGGTGGGAATCTCGGCATCCGGCCGCACGCCCTACGTCATCGGCGGGCTGCGGTACGCCAGGGGCCTCGGCGCGCTCACGGTGGCGATCGCGTCGAACGCCGGGTCGGCGATCGGCGCGGAGGCCGAGATCGCGATCGAGGTCGTCACGGGGCCGGAGTTCATCTCGGGCTCCACGCGGCTGAAGTCCGGCACGGCGCAGAAGCTCGTCGTGAACATGCTGACGACGCTCTCGATGATCAAGCTCGGCAAGACGTACCGCGGGGTCATGGTCGACCTGCTGGCGACGAACGAGAAGCTGCACGCCCGCTCGATCCGCACGGTGTCGCAGCTCGCGGGTGTCGACGTCGACGCCGCGTCCTCCGCGCTGGAGGCCGCGGACGGCTCCGTCAAGCTCGCGCTGCTCCTGCTCGCGACCGGCGCTTCCGCCGAGACCGCCGCGGCGGCACTGGCGGACGCCGACGGCATCCTTCGCGACGCGATCGCCGCCCTCACCTGAGTCGGTCGTCGCCCTCCCCGCGGTGGGGGGATGCGAAAAGCTCCTGCCCGGAACGATCGGGGCACCTTTTCGCACCCGCGACGGCGCGGCACCGCCGGACGGTCGCTAGTGGCTGCAGGCGCAGGAGTCGCCGCCGCCGCAGCAGGAGGTCGCCGTCGCACCGCCGTGCGCCTGGGACGACTCCGGCACGTCCATGGCCGGGTTCTGGTCGAGGAAGCCGTAGGGCTTGAACCAGAATCCCGCGTAGTCCACGGGCATGATCGGCCAGTCCTCCGGCCGGGGGAAGTGCGTGAGCCCGAAGGTGTGCCACAGCACCATGTCCTCGCCGTCGATCCGGCGGTCGCCGGCGGTGTACTCCGGGAGGCCGGCGCCGCCCTGGTGCGCGTTGGGATAGCGCCCGGCCGGCCAGATCTGGCCGTGCTCGTACCGGGTCGCCCAGAGGTGCTTCGTGGCGAAGGCCGCGCGCGCCGCGACGGACGACGCGGGGTCGGCCATGAGCAGGGCGGTCGGCTCCGGCACGAGGTGATAGGCGGTCGGGCGGCCGACGTGGTTCGTCCGCGAGGCGCTCTGCACCTCCCACACCCGGGCGACGGAGGAGTCGGCCTCGCGCTGGGCGGCGTGCTCGGTCTCCAGCACCGTCTCCGACCAGGTGAAGGCGTTGCCGAACGGGTTGTCCGGCCCCATCGGCACCCGCTGCGCATCCACCTCGACGAGGCGGTTGTCCTGGCCGTCGATCGCCACGTCGAGGCGCGCGCAGAACAGGTGCTGGTGGACCGGGGCGAAGACGCCCGGGGCGAGCTCGGTGGCGTGCTTCTGGCGGACCCCCGGCTCTCCGGCACCGGCGAACACGATGCCCGTGGCCTTGGCGACGACCTCGATCGAGCCGTCCAGGCCGAAGTTCCAGTAGAAGCCGTAGTCGTAGTTGCCGATGGTGGAGAAGTACGAGACGACGAAGCGCCGTGAGCGCCGCACGTCGGAGCGTCCGGAGAGGTCGGTGTGCTTCCAGAGGATGCCGAAGTCCTCCTCGTGCATGCAGATCACGTTCGGGATGCGCACCGGGTGGCCGTGGTCGTCGGCGACGTAGCCGTCGAGGTATCGGATCACACCGAGGCAGTCGCAGCCGAGCTCCAGGTGGTTGGCGTTCTTGCCGAGGAGGTACTCGCCCGCGTCGAAGTAGCTGATCCAGAAGCGCCCGGGGGCGGTGTCGCCGTAGGGCACGACCATCTCCGGCACGCTCGCCCGGTGCAGCACGGAGCGCCCCTGGAACGACACGTCGTGCAGCACGAGGCCTTCGCGGGCGTTGAAGCCCACGCGCATCGACCAGCCCTCCCACTCGACGAGCGATCCGGAGATGTCGAAGCTCGGTCCCTCCGGCTGGGTGATCTCAATAGGCTTCAGCGTCGTCCGCGCCGCGCCCTGCACCTCCGGGTAGTAGTTGCCGTGTCCGGCCGGGACCGGCACGTCGCCCTCGTCCTCGACGCGGATCACGCTGTCCGTGGTGAGGTCGATGTGCACGATCAGCCCCTCGACGGGGTGCGCCCACGGGGAATCCTGCTCGTCGTATCGGAGGAAGGTGAGGGACCGGATCACGCGGCGGCCCACCTCGTCGGCGCGGCCCGTGTAGCCCGGGGCCAGGGGGGAGCAGAAGGCGAGGGCCAGGTGGTCCGTCAGGCCGCGACGGCGCATGGCCGCCTGCCATTCCGGCGAGGCCTTGGCGATGGCCTCGGCCCGCTCGTACTCCTCGAACAGGTACTGCGGCTGGCCGTAGGGCGGGGCGTCGTTGGGCACCCGGTCCTGGCGCACGACCTCGCCGCGGGTGATCGAGACGATCACCTCGGTCGCGACGCCGGTGGCGGTGTCGAGCAGCGTCACGTCCACCCGGCGGTCGATGGGGGAGCCGGGGCGCCAGGCCGCGAGCTCCTCCTTCGTGGCTTCGTCGGGGAGCAGCATCGGCACGCGGGTGGTCTCGGTGAGAAGACCTGCCGCGTCGAGGATGCGGCGCGCCGCGGCGATCTCGGCGCCGGTGAGCGGATCGAGCGGATGCGGAGCGGCGATGGGCTCGAGGGAGACGGGCTGCGGGGAGTGCGGGGACATCGTTGACCTCACTATTTTCGAGCGAACGCTCAAGAAACGGGTTGGCACGATGATACGACGGCGTGCACGGGTGCACAACCGTGGCGTGTGGGCGATGTCGAGGTCAGCGTCGCCAGGGAGCGAGGATGCTGTCGAGGACCGCGAAGTGCGCCTCCGGCGTCTGCGGCTCCGTGACCTCGACGACCTGCTGGCCGTAGGTGATCGAGCGCAGGAGGGCGAGGAGGTCGCCGGTGGGGGTGTCGGGGCGCAGCTCGCCGTCGGTCGCCGCCTCGTCCAGGGCCTCCCGGATGCTGTCCTGCCACGTCGCGAGAGTCGGCGCTCCGGCATCGGGGGCCGGGGCGAGAGTGGCCAGGCGCCCCCAGAAGCCGACGACCACGTGCGCCTCGGTGCGGGTGCGCTCGTCGACGGGGAGCACCTCGCCCATCAGGGCCCGCAGGCGGGCGAGTCCGCGGAGCCCGGTCGTGGCTGCGGCGATGCGCTCGTCGGTGCGTCGGGTGACCTCGGCCGCCGCGGCGCGCACGACGTCGTCGAAGCCGTCGAAGTAGTGCCACAGGGAGCCGGTCGCGACGCCGAGCTCCTTCGCGACCGCCCGCGAGGACACGCTCTCATGACCATCCCTGGCGGCGACGACGAGCAGCGCGTCGGCGATCTGGCGGCGACGCTCATCATGGTCGACGATGCGGGGCACGTGCTCATTGTGTCGCATTGCGACCGGGTCTCGTTTTTTTGAGCGACCGATCAATATACTTCGGTTGTGGACATCCTGCTCCCGACAGCATCGTGGCTGATGGCGGCGGCGGCGCTCGTGTCGGCCGGCGCCTGCCTCGCTGCGCGCCGTGCCGTGCCGTGGCAGGGACGCCAGGCGGCAGTGGTGATGGCGTCGGGGATGCTGCTGATGGCCGCGGGGGTCCTCGACGCGCTGGGCGACATCATCTGGGGTGCGTTGCTGCTGCTCTCGGCCATGCTCGGGACGATGGGGGTCCGCGGAACGCCGTCCGCGCCCGCGTGCTGCCACCGGGCGCTCGGCTCGCTCGTGATGGCGGCGTGCATGTTCGAATCCGCCTCGACCCCGGGGTCGGTCGCCGGCGTCGAGGCCGCTCTTGGTCACGGCGGGCATGGTCTCGGCGGTGTGCTCTCGGCGTTCGTGCTGGTGGGTTCTCTCGGGGTCGTCGGGTGGGCGTTCGCGGCCTCGTGGCGCCGTTCTGAGCTGCACCGCGGGGGAGCGGCGCGGTCGCTGACGGTCGAGTCCTGGGCGATGGCCGGCGGTGTCGTCGTGATGTGCGCCGGGATGTGATCGTGGAGCGTGAGGGAGGTCCGCTACCGTGAACGCATGCCCCTCGCCCTGATCACCGGTGCCGCCCGCGCGAACAGCATCGCCGCCGGCATCGTCCCGCGCCTGCGCGCCGCGGGGTGGACGGTCGTCACCAGCGATCTGCGCGACGCCGACCACCCGGCGGACCTGTCGACGCCGGACGGCCCCGCATCCCTCGTGGCGGAGGTGAATGCACAGCACGGTCCGATCTCGGCGCTGATCCTCAGCCACGCGCACGATGTCGAGTCCGGAATCCTCGACACCACGGCGGAGAGCTTCGACCTGCACGTCGCTGTGAACGCGCGGGCGAGCCTGCTCCTGATCGCAGCGTTCGCACGCCAGGTCGGCGAGGACGGCGGCGCGATCGTGGCGCTCACGAGCGATCACGTCACCGGCAACCTTCCGTACGGCGCTTCCAAGGGCGCGCTCGATCGGCTCGTCATCTCCGCCGCCCGCGAACTCGGTCCGCGCGGCATCTCCGCGAACGTGCTGAACCCCGGCCCGATCGACACCGGCTGGATGGATGACGAGACCCGCACCTCCCTGGGGGAGATGACGCCGCTGGGCAGGCTCGGGCGACCCGCCGACATCGCCGCCGTCGTCGAGTTCCTCGTCTCAGAAGAGGGGCGATGGATCTCGGGTCAGCTCCTGCAGGCGGACGGCGCCTTCTCGGCCCGCTACTGATCGCGGGCCGCGGGCCGGACGAAGGCCCAGGCGGCGAACGCCGCTGCCGCAGCCGCGACCGTCATCGTCACGGCCATCGTGATGGCCGTGGTCCCGCCGAGACCGGCGGCCACGGGGGCGAGCACGGGGCCGAACAGGAATGTCGCCATCCCGAGAAGGGCCGAAGCGGTGCCGGCACGGACTCCGTGATGGGCGAGCGCCAGCGTCTGACCATTGGGCCCGCCGATGCCGGAGCACAGCATGAACGCGACCAACGCGATGACGACACCCCTCATGCCAACGCCCAGAAGCGCCAGCACGAGGAAAGCCGTCGTCACCAGGAGCGTCGCGGTGATCCCGCCCAGGTAGACGCGCAGGGGCCCCCAACGCCGCACCACGAGTCGGCTCAACTGGCTGCCCGCGATACTCGCCAGGGCGCCGGCCGCGAAGGCGACGCTGAACTCCTGCGGGCTGAGACCGAACTCGTCCTGCAGCACGAACGACGACATCGACAGGTAGGTGAAGAACGCGACACCGCCTCCGGCCGCGGCGCACAGCACGGCGACGAAGAGCCGGTCGCGGACGACCGCTCCGGCGTGCGCGCTCCAGACCCGGAGGCCCCCGCGGTGACGGGCGCATGGCGACAGGGTCTCCGGCAGGGCGAACACCACCACGAGCAGCAACAGCACGCCGACCGCGGACAGCACCCCGAAGATCCCGCGCCAGTCCATGATGCGGGCGAGCTGACCGCCCACCACCGGCGCGATGATCGGGGCGGTGCCCGAGACGAGGAACAGCAGCGAGAGCATGCGGGAGAGCTCGACCCCCTCGAACTGGTCGCGGGCGATCGCCAGGCAGATCACGATGCCCGCCGATCCCGCCAGCCCCTGCAGGAAGCGCGCGACGAGCAGCAGCTCGATGTTCGGAGCGACGGCGCACACCGCGGAGAGCACCGCGAACGCCGCGACGCCGACCAGCAGTGGCAGGCGTCTGCCCAGCCGGTCGCTGAGAGGACCGGCGACGAGCTGTCCCAGGCCGAGGCCGATCATGCACGCCGACATCGTCGCCTGCGCCAGGGCCTCGGTCGTGCCGAGCGAGGCCGCGAGCTGGGGGAGCTGCGGCAGGTAGAGGTCCATCGACAGTGGACCGAAGGCTTCCAGCATGCCCAGCACCAGCATCGCCCGCAGAGTGCCCATGCGGGGCCGCGGGGCGTCAGCGGCGAACGGAAGACTCATCCCTCGAGGCGCAGCACGCGGCGCAGCCAGCTCTCCCGCGCGGCCACTGCGGCCCGGGAGACCTCGGCATCGGGGGAGAACCCGGAGAAGCCGTGGTAGCCGCCCGCCCAGACGTGCAGTTCGGCCTGCCCGCCCGTGGCCCAGATCCGCGACGCGTAGTCGACGGCCTCGTCGCGGAAGGTCTCGGCGGCGCCCACCTCGATGAACGCCGGAGCGAGTCCCGACAGATCCGTGGCCCGTGCCGGTGCCGTGTACGGCGACACGCGATCGGTGAACCGGTCCGCCCCGGCGATCGCGTCCCACGCGGTGTCGTTGTTGTTCCGGTCCCAGGCGCCGAAGCCGTCGTACTGGTGGCTCGACGGGGTCTCGTTGCGGTCGTCGAGCATCGGGCAGCCGAGGAGCTGCCCGGCCAGCCGGGGCCCGCCGCGGTCACGGGAGAGCAGCGCGACCGCCGCCGAGAGCCCGCCCCCGGCGCTCTGCCCGGAGGCGATGATGCGGGAGGTGTCGATGCCGAGCTCGTCGGCGTGGGCGACCATCCACTCCAGCGCCGCGTAGCAGTCCTCCGCCTGTGCCGGTCCGGGGTGCTCGGGGGCGAGGCGGTACTCGACCGCGACCCCGACGACGCCGTGCCGCGCGGCGAGGTCGATGAGCTCGGCGGTGCCGAAGAAGCGCGTGCCGAGCACCATGCCGCCGCCGTGGATCGACAGCACCGCCGGTGCCGGGTCCGTGGGCGCCGGCGCCGGGCGCACGACGGTGATCTCGAGGTCCGGAGACCCGACGGGGCCGGGGATGACCCGGTCCTCCCAGGTCACGGCGCGACCGTCCGCCTGCACGGCCATCGGCGGGATGATCGTGGCGAAGTGGTCGCGGTTGGCGTGGATCGTGTCCGCGCGCAGCGGGATGACCTCCACGAGGTCGACGAAGGCGTCGAGTCCGGCGACGAGCTCCGGGTCGTAGGGCACCGGCTCCGGCGTGCTCATGCGGCGGCCCGCCAGATCCGTCGCAGCCAGGAGGCGCGGGCGGCGAGGGCGGCGCGGGTGATCTCGGCCTCCGGCATGTACATGTCGAAGCCGTGGGCGCCGCCGCCCCAGACGTGCAGTTCGGCCTGTCCACCGGTCTCCCAGATCCGGAGGGCGTACGCGGTGTCCTCGTCACGGAACATCTCCGCCTCGCCGACCTCGATGTACGCGGGCGGGAGGCCGGAGACGTCCGTCGCGCGGCTCGGCGCGGCGTAGGCCGGGGCCTCGGTGCTGAACGCGAGCTCCTCGCCGAGGACGCATGACCAGGCGAGGAGGTTCATGTCGCGCTGCCAGGTGCCGATGCCGTCATACTGCCGACTGGCGACCGTGGTGTTGGTGTTGTCGATCATGGGGCACAGCAGCAGCTGCCCGGCCATGACAGGGCCCCGCCGATCGCGCGCCAGCAGGGCGACGGCCGCAGTGAGACCGCCGCCCGCGCTGCCTCCGCCCACGACGATGCGCGCGGGGTCGATGCCGAGCTCCGCGGCGTGGGCGTGCGTCCACACGAAGGCCGCGTAGCAGTCCTCCACGCCCGCGGGGTACGGGTCCTCCGGTGCGAGGCGGTACTCGACGTTCACGGCCACGACGCCGTGCTCCGCGACGATGTCGACGACCCGCGCCGTCTCCCACGAGCGGTGGCCGACGATCATGCCGCCGCCGTGGATGTTCACGAAGCCCGGGAGCGTCGAGGTCTCGGACCCCGCGGGGCGGAAGATCGTGACCTCGATGTCCGGGGCTCCGGGCGGGCCGGGGATGACGCGGTCCTCCCACGTGATGTCCCGGCCGGCGATCACGGTGTCGTTGTCCGGGAACATCCGGTCGACGCCGTCGCGCGGCAGGGTCTCGCGGGTGAGCGGGGGCTGCGGGTTCTTCGCGATCTCGTCGAGCACGGCCTGCACGTCGGGATCGAAGGGGACGGGGATGGTCATGGTTCTCCTCGGGTGGGACGGCGTCAGGGGCCTTCGGGGTCGACGACCCCGCGGTCGGCCCAGAAGGGCTCGACGAGACGGCGCAGCTCGGCGGCGCCGATGCGGTCGACGAGGGCGGCCGCGTCGAGGTTCGCCTGCAGCTGCGCGAGGCGGGAGGCGCCGAACAGGGTGGTCGTCAGGGCGGGGTGGGTGAGGGTGAAGGCGATGCCGAGCTGGGCCGGGGTCGCGCCGAGGTCCTCCGCGACCGCGGTGAACGCAGGGACGTCGGCGATGATCCGCTCGCGGATGTCGCCGGGGTCGCGCCCGATCTGCCGGCCGCCGTTCACCGTCCCGGCGAGGATCCCGCCCTCCAGGCAGTCCGAGGCCTGCAGCGTGAGGCCCTGCTCCCAGAGGCGCGCGAACGGCTCGCCGTCCGGGATCGACCGGCGCGAGACGCTGTACTTGAGCTGCGCGATCTGCGGACCGGGCACGCCTTCCGCGGCGGCGAGGTCGATCAGGGTCTGGATGCTCCCCGCCGACCAGTTGTTCACGCCCCACGCGCGGATGAGGCCGGCGTCGGTGAGGGCGGCGAGGTCGAGCACGAGATCGCGCAGCTCGAGGTCGTCGCGGCGCAGGTCGCCGAGGATCACGAGGTCGGCGTGCTCCGTGCCCACCCGCATCAGGGCGTTCTCGAGCTGCGGGCGGAAGCCGTCGGCGCCGAAGGCCTCCAGCCAGAGCTTCGACGACAGCAGCCACTCCTCTCGGCGCAGCCCCGCCGCGCGCACCATCGCCGAGAAGATCACGTCGGTGAAGACGGGCGGGGCGCCGGGTGCGGAGTACACGCCCACATCGAAGAGGTTCACGCCACGGTCGGTGGCCTCGCGCAGGAGTGCGACCGCGTCGGCGAAGTCCATGCGATCGTAGGTGTGCCACGAGCCCAGGGAGAACAGGGAGGCATGCAGGCCGCTGCGGCCGATCTCGCGAAGGGGGAGGGGAGTGGTCATGATGCTCCTCAGAGGCTCGGGTCGATGACGGCCTTGACCTCATCGAGGTGGTGCATGTGGGCGATCTTCGCGGAGGCGTCGGCGAGTCCGACCGGGGCACTGAACAGGTCGTCCCACGGGAAGCGGTCGGCGAAGGCCGTGAAGAAGTCGATCGCGCGGGCGTAGTCGGAGATGTCGCCGTTGAGCGAGCCGACCACCGTGAGCTCCTTGCCCATGATCGTGCTCAGGGCGAAGCCGTCTCCGGCGGGGCCGGTCGAGCCGACGATCGCGACGGTGCCGCGCTGGGCGGCCATGCCGACGGCGTCCGGCCCGACGCTCGGGGCGCCCGCGAAGTCGAACACGTGGTCCGCCCCCTGGTCTCCGGTGAGCGCCAGGACCTGGTCGACGACGGGCCCGTCGCGGAAGTCCACGACGGCGTCGGCGCCGAAGCGGGCGGCGAGCTCCAGACGGGCCGCGGGAGCGCCGACGGTGATGACCTGCCCGGCACCCGCGATCTTCGCGACTGCCGTGGCGAAGATGCCGAGGGCGCCGGAGCCCTGCACCACCACGCGGGAGCCGGGGCGGATGCGACCGGCCCGCTCGAACGCGCGGAGGACGGTCTTCGCAGCGCAGCCGGCCATGGAGGCCCAGGTGTCCTTCACCGCCGCCGGGAGCAGGAGCTTGGCGGCACCCGGGGTCACGTACGTGTACTCGGAGAGCCCGGCCGTCGCGAACGGCGGCACGTCGGCGCGCTGGAGGAAGCCGTAGCCGCGGCGGGAGCAGGCGACCGGTTCCCGCAGCACGACGCACCCGTGGCACTCGCCGCAGGTGGACTCCGACCAGCCGATCCGGTCGCCAGGGGAGAGCGGGCGGCCGAGCCCGTCGCGGGTGTCGGGTCCGGTGGCCACGATCTCGCCGACCATCTCGTGACCGAGGACCATGGGCAGCATGCCGGGGAACGACATCCTCCCCTCCCAGATCTCGATGTCCGTGCCGCACAGCGTGGTGCAGGCGATGCGGACGAGGGCGGCGCCGGGTTCGATCTCGGCGGGCAGCGGGAGATCCTGCAGGGTGAGCGGCTCGCCGTGCGCGGTGAGCACCGCGGCGCGGGTGGTGGTGGGGAGGGTCATGGTTCTCCAGTCGCGGGGCGGGTGGCGGGATCGAAGACGGTCCTCCGCGGTGCCCGGGAGGGGCGGAATCGATCCCCACGGAGGGGGCGGGATCAGACGAGGAGCTGGCCGCCGTCGACGGGGACCGAGACCCCGGTGATGTGGCTGGCGGCCTCGCTCGCGAGGAACAGCACGAGCGGGGTGACCTGGTCGACCTCGGCGATGGTGCCGAGCGGGATGCGCGACTCCCACGCGGCGCGGGCATCGGGGTCCGAGGCGAATCCGGCGGTCAGGGGCGTGAGCACGGGGCCGGGGGCGACGGCGTTGACCCGCACCCCGGAGCCGGCGAGCTCGATGGCCGCCGTCCGGGTGAGCGCGTCGACCGCGGCCTTCGTGGCCTCGTAGTGCCCGAGGCCGGGAGTGGGCTGCCGGGCGCCGATCGAGGAGATGTTGACGATGGCCCCGTGACCGGCCGCGGCGAGCAGCCCGCCGAAGACCCGCAGCATGAGGAACGTGCCGCGGACGTTGACGCGCAGGGCCGCATCGACCGCATCGACCGCGACCTCGTGGAGTGTTCCGCCGCCGGCGACGACGCCGGCGTTGTTGACGAGGGCGTCGAGTCCGCCGGCCTCGCGGAGCCGTTCGGCCGCCGCCAGCACCGACGCTTCGTCGCCGATGTCGAGGGGGAGGGCGGTGGCGCCGATCTCGGCGGCGACGGCTGCCGCGGCGCCTTCGTCCACGTCGCCGATGAACACATCATCCCCGGCGGCGCGGAAGGCGGTGGCGATGCCGCGGCCGAGCCCGGAGGCTCCTCCGGTGACGAGGATACGGCGCGGGGAAGCGGTCATGGTCGTCCTCACTGACGGGTGTTCTGACGGGATGAGTCCGTTATATTCTACAAACATAGAAAAACACAACCCCGTGCCCCGAGACGGCGAAGGAGCCCTCATGCCCGATGCGACATACCCCCGCAAGCCGCTGTCTCCGGGAGGCGCGACGGTGCCGCCGCTCGCCCTCGGATCGTGGAACACCTGGGATCGCATGGAGTTCGACGACGCCGTGCAGCTCATCCACCGGGCGGTCGAGCTCGACGCCGGATTCTTCGACATCGCGTACTACAACATGGGACCGCACGCCGAGAACTCCCGGACCGACATCCTCTTCGGGGAGGCCTTTCGCGCGAGCGGGGTGGACCGTGCCGACGTCGTGCTGTGCGGCAAGCTCTGGCTCTGGGACTGGCCGAACCAGGGCTTCCGTGGGCAGATCGAGGAGTCGCTCGAGCGGGCCGGCCTCGACCGCTTCGACACCCTCGTGGTGGGGGACTACCTCGACGCCCCGGACATGCCGCGACTCGTCGCCGACGTGAACGCTCTCCTCGCGGACGGCCTGGTCGACTCGTGGGGGATCAACAACTGGCGGATCGCGGACACCAGGGCGGCGCTCGCCGAGGCGGACGCGCAGGGGCTGATCGGCCCCACGTTCGCGCAGCTCAAGTACGGCATCGCCCGACGGGCCATGGCGGAGGGTGGCGAGTACGGCCCGCTGTTCGCCGACGGAACCCTCGCGCTGCAGGCCTCGGACGTGTTCGAGGGCGGAATCCTCGCCACGGGACGGATGCCTCAGCGCAAGATCGGTGCCGATGTCGGGGGTATCCGCGAGCGGATCCTCGCCGTGTACCCCGAGGTCGCGCGGGTCGCGGGGGAGTTCGGCGTGACCCCGGCCGCCCTCGGCATCGCCTTCTGTCTGGCGAACCCCGCGACGGCCACCGTGCTCTTCGGTGCCTCCCGCGTCGCGCAGCTCGAGGAGAACCACGCCGCCCTCGCCCTCGCCCGCGACCACGGAGCCGAGGTCCGCGCCGCCCTCGCCGGCTGCCGCGTCGACCATGCCGTCCGCCCCGACGGCACCTGGTGACCTTTCGCGCCTGCCCCCCCTCCGCCCCGCCCCGCCCCCGCCGGTGTCCGGGATCACTTCCGCACCTCCCGCGCGCCCCGCGGGCACGTTCCTGATCCCGCACTCGCTCGCCCTCGCGTCCCACTCCGCGTGCGGGATCACTTCCGCACCTCCCGCGCGCCCCACGGGCACGCTTCTGATCCCGCACGGTGTCACCTACTGCGTCCCGGTGGGAAAACGTGCCTCGAGAAGAGAGAGTGCGCCGGGAGGCGACCCTGGTGCCCCGCCCTGTGCCCCTGAGGACCGCTTCGCCCGCGGGATCAGTTCCGCCCCTCGCGCGCGCTCTGCGGGCACGTTTGTGATCCCGTCTTGCTCCGCCTCCACCCCCACCCCGCTGCGGGATCCATTCCGCGCCTCGTCGACGGTTCGCTGGCACGTTTCTGATCCCGCACGGCGCGACGCTCCGCGCGCCGATTCGAGAACGCGCCGCGTGGGGAGGATGTGTGGTCGATTCTGATCCCGCTTCTGGTGGCGGCTGTGGGTCCGTCGCCGAGTCTGCTGTTCCTGCACGACCGAACCGCTCTCCGGCACCCCGGATCAGAAACGCTCCTCGCCTCCGTGCTGGATCAGAAATGCTCCTCGCCTCCCTGCCGGATCAGAAGCGATCCTCGGACCGGGGTGGGAGGTGCGTTCTTGATCCCGGGAGGGTGGGTGTGGTCTCCCTCGGGAGCGGCAGCGGAGACCGTTCCCGCCGTCACTCGCTCCGGTGCGGGGTGAAAAGGGTGCGTTGAACGCGCCGCGGAGGGGTGTTTCTGATCCGGCCGGAGGGGTGCGCGCAGTGGCGGGATCAAGAACGGGCCCCGCGGGGAGGGGGCGGGTGCGGTATTGATCCCGGCACCGCCACCGGCACCGCCACCGGCACCGGCACCGGCACCGGCACCGGTACCCGCACCGGCACCGCCACAGGCACCCGGGGGACGGGGGTGTGCGCGGGGGAGCAAGGTGCGTGCGCGCTGAGGCATCGGTCCGTGCGACCGGGGTCGGAAACACGCTTGCGCTCTTTTTCCACGCATGTAGACTAACCAGCACGACACATCGAAGTGGCGTCGGTCCCGGTCTCCGGTCAGCGGCTCTTCGAACCTTCTTCACCACCCCCTGCACCCGAGAGAAGGAACCATGAAACGAATGCCCCTCGCGGTCGCCGCCGCCGTCGCCGCGACCCTCGCGCTCGCCGGCTGCAGCGGCGGCGGAACGCCCTCGCCGTCCGACGGCGGTGGTGCCGAAGGCCCCGACGCCCTCAACATCGGCAACTTCCTCGATGTCACGTCGTGGGATCCGTCCCTCGCCGACATCGGCTTCGACGGCCCCTACCTGTCCGCGGTGTACGATGCCCTGATCGCCCTCGACGCCGACGGCACCCCGATCCCGTCGCTCGCGACGAAGTGGACCGTGGCCGACGACGACCTCAGCATCGACCTCGACATCCGCACCGACGCCGTGTTCAGCGACGGCACCCCGGTCGACGCCGACGCCGTCGTCGCGAGCCTCGAGTACCTCAAGGCCGGCGCCCGGTCCGGCGAGGCCTACGTCAACGCGAAGGGCTTCGAGAAGGTCGACGACGACACCGTCCGCATCGCCCTCACGCAGCGCGACGACACGATCCTCTACCTGATGGGCCTCGGCCGCAGCTACGTCATGCCCCCGGCCTCCATCGAGGCCGGCACGCTCGGCAGCGACCCGGTCGGCTCCGGCCCCTATGTGCTCGACAGCGACACCAGCGTCGCGGGCGCCGAGTACCACTTCACCAAGACCGAGGACCACTGGGACGCGGAGACGTACCCGTTCGCCGAACTCGCGATCTACCCGATCACCGATGCGACCGCCCGTCACAACGCGATGCTCAGCGGCCAGATCAACGTGCAGTACGGCGACGTGGCCAACCTCGACCAGGCCGAGCAGCAGGGCTGGAACACCGCCCAGCGGGTCTCCGGGTGGGCGGGCCTCGTCATCACCGACCACACCGGCGCGAAGAGCGAGCCCCTCGGCAAGCTCGAGGTGCGCCAGGCGCTGAACTACGCGTTCGACGGTGCGGCCGTCCTCGCGGCGGTCGGCAGCGGTGCGGGCGTGGCCACCAACCAGGTGTTCCCGGACGGCGGCGACATCAACGATCCCGAGCTCAACGACGCCTACGCGTTCAACATGGACAAGGCGAAGGAGCTTCTGGCCGACGCCGGCTACCCGGACGGCTTCGACATCTCGATGCCGATGTCCCCGATCTTCGAGATGTGGAAGCCGTCGGCCGAGCAGGCCCTCAACGAGCTCGGCATCACCGTCACCTGGGACAACATGCAGATGCCGGACTACCAGCTCAACGCACCGAACTACCCGATGTTCATCTCCTTCCTCGCGATGGACGGCAACGACGTGGCCACCGTCTCCCGGCAGCTGACGAGCGTGCAGTGGTTCAACCCGGAGCCCGACTACGCGAAGAACGAGGTCATCGCCCCGCTCGTCGAGAAGGTGCAGACGGAGCGCGGCGACGCGCAGACCGCCGCCATCAAGGAGCTCAACGAGGCCCTCGTCGACCAGGCCTGGTGGTCGGTCTGGTACCAGGCGAACAACATCTACTACACGGCGCCCGGCATCCAGCTGCAGCCCGTCGTGGGGATGATGTTCCCGACGCTGCGGTACATCACGCAGGGCTGAACGCCCGCCGGGGCGGTCGCCACGCGGCCGCCCCGGCACCCCTTCCCCTCCTCCTCACCCTCGAGAGGCCCCCATGCTCCTCTTCACGGCGAAGCGGGTGCTGTCCGGCATCCTCCTGCTCGTCGCGGTCTCGATCGGCACGTTCTTCCTCGCCCACCTCGCGATCAGCGATCCGACCGCGTCGCTCCTCGGGACCACGGCGAGTCCTGCGCAGCAGGAGGCGCTGGCGGCGAAGATCGGTCTCGACCGCCCCCTGATCGTGCAGTTCTGGGACTGGTTCTCCCACGCCGTGCTGCTCGACTTCGGCGTCTCGTGGCGCAACTTCCAGCCGGTCGGTGCGCAGCTCGCGGTCAAAGTCCCCGTCACGCTCTCCGTCGTGACCCTCGCGACCCTCATCACCGCAGTCATCGGCGTCGCCTTCGGCATGATCACCGGACTCCGCCCCGGCACCTGGTTCGACCGGATCATCAAGGGGATCTCCGTCGTCCTCTTCGCGCTCCCCGGGTTCTGGGTGAGCCTGGTCCTGGTGATGTGGCTGGCTGTGCAGCTCCAGTGGTTCCCCGCCGTCGGCTACGTCCCGCCGACCCAGTCCGTCGAAGGGTGGCTGCGCTCGATCACGCTGCCGGCGATCTCCCTCGCCCTGGGCGGCATCGTCGCCGTGTCCGAGCAGCTGCGGAACGCCGTCATCGCCCAGAGCCGCCAGGACTGGGTGCGCACCCTCCGCAGCCGCGGCCTGTCCGCCGCCCGGGTGAACCTGCACATCCTCCGCAACGCCTCGCCCGCCGCGCTCACGGTGATCGCCCTGATGTTCGTGGGCCTGCTCTCCGGCGCCATCGTGGTGGAGCAGATCTTCAGCCTCCCCGGTCTGGGGCAGCTCACGAACCAGTCGTCGCAGAACGGCGACATCCCCATGCTGCTCGGGATCACGGTGGTCTCCATCGTCTTCGTCGTCCTCATCAACCTCCTGCTCGACCTCGTGCTCGGCTGGATCAACCCGAAGGTGCGCGTCGCATGACCACGACAGACATCCGCGTCGCCTTCGACTGGGCCGCCCAGAAGCGCCGGTCGAGCCTGTTCCGACGCTTCCTCCGCCACCCCGGCGGCTCCATCCCGCTCGCGATCTTCGTGCTCATCGTGCTCGTCGGCGTGTTCGCGCCGCTGCTGGCGCCGATGGACCCGAACCTCGTCGACCTCGCAGCCGCCAAGGCCCCGCCCTCGCCGGAGCACCTCCTCGGCGGCGACTCCACCGGGCGCGACATCCTCAGCCGCCTCATCTACGGGACGAGGACGACGCTGTGGGGCGCGCTCATCACGATCGTCACGGCGCTCGTCATCGGGGTTCCGTCGGGTGTCGCAGCCGGGTACTTCGGCGGCGTCTTCGACCGGGTCGCGACCTGGATCAGCGACGCCCTCCAGTCGATCCCCGGGATGATCATCCTCCTCGTGGTCGCCGCCGGCAGCCGCAACAACTTCGAGCTGCTGATGGTCACCGTCGGCGTCTTCATGGTCCCGGGGTACTTCCGCATCGCGCGGTCGCAGACGCTCGCCGTCCGCGGCGAGGCGTACATCGACGCCGCCCGTGTGTCGGGCCTGTCGGACGCGCGCATCATCTTCCGCCACGTCATCACGGCCGTCTACCCGCCGGTCATCATCCAGACCGCGCTCACTGCGGGTATCGCCATGGGCATGCAGGCGGGGCTCCAGTTCCTCGGCATCGGCGACTCGAACGTGCCGAGCTGGGGCGCGATGATGCTCGAGGGCTTCCGGCTCATGCTCACCTACCCGCTCATGCTGCTGTGGCCCTCCGCTGCGCTCGGTCTCACGATCGCCGTCCTCGCGATCATGGGCTCCACGCTCGCCGAGCTCGTGCAGGTGCGCACGCCGCGCGCGGCCCGACGGCGGCGGCGCGGAGTGCTCGAGACCGCGGACGAGGTCGCCGCGGCTCCTGCCACGGGCAGTGTCCGCCACGAGGCTCCGGCGTCGGCCCTCCGCGTCGAGAACCTGCACGTCGTCCACGCGACGCCGACGGGGGAGACCGAGGTCGTGCACGGCGTGACGCTCGACGTCGCGCCAGGGGAGGTCGTCGGGATCGTCGGCGAGTCCGGGTCGGGCAAGTCGCAGACCGTGTTCTCGGTGCTCGACCTGCTCCCCGCGACCGGTCGGGCGACCGCCGACGCGATCTGGGTCGGCGGCGCGGAGGTCACCCACGCGACGCCGAAGGAGCGCCAGGCCCTGCTCGGACGCACGATCGGCTACGTGCCGCAGGAGCCGATGAGCAATCTCGACCCCTCGTACACGATCGGACACCAGCTCATCGAGCCGCTGCGCCGGACGCACGGGCTCGGGAAGGCCGCCGCTCGGCAGCGCGCGCGGGAGGTGCTCCTGCGGGTCGGGCTGTCCGACCCCGATCGCGTGATGCGCAGCTATCCGCATCAGGTGTCCGGCGGCATGGCCCAGCGCGTGCTCATCGCCGGCGCGATCGCCGGTCGGCCGTCGCTTCTCGTGGCGGACGAGCCCACCACCGCCCTCGACGTGACCGTGCAGGCCGAGGTCCTCGAACTGCTGCGGGAGCTGCAGGCCGAGTACGGCATGGCGCTGCTCATCGTGACGCACAACTTCGGCGTCGTCGCCGACATCTGCGACCGTGTGATCGTCATGCGCGGCGGCGACATCGTGGAGACGGGGCCCGTGGACGACCTCTTCGCCGCGCCCACCCAGGAGTACACGCGCGAGCTCATCGCCGCGTCGCTCGACGAAGCCGACGGTCGCGCCGCGCTCGACGGCCGGCGGACGGAGGTCCCCGCATGAACACCGCTCCGGTGAACCCCTTGCTGCAGGTGGACGACCTCGTGGTCGAGTACGGCCGGGGTCGGCACGCCTTCCGCGCGCTGCACGGCGTCTCCCTCGACATCGCCCCCGGTGAGTGCCTGGGCCTGGTCGGCGAGTCCGGATCCGGGAAGTCGACGCTCGGCAAGGCCATCCTCGGCCTCGCCCCGGTGACGGCGGGCCGCATCCGCTTCGACGGCCGGGACATCGGCCGGCTCGGCGGCCGGGCCCGACGGGCGCTCGCCGACGACGTGCAGGTCGTGTTCCAGGACCCGTACGGCTCCCTCAACCCGGCACTGACCATCGGCGACATCCTCGCCGAGCCGCTGCTGACGACGGGGATCGGGGCGAAGGCCGCCGAGAAGCGCGTGCGCGACATGCTCGACCGCGTGCGGCTGCCCTCCGCGAGCATGGACCGGTACCCGAGCGAGTTCTCCGGCGGGCAGCGGCAGCGCATCGCGATCGCCCGCGCCCTCGTCCGCGGTCCGCGGCTGATCGTGTGCGACGAGCCGGTCAGTGCGCTCGATCTCACCACGCAGGCCACCATCCTCGACCTCTTCATCGAACTGCAGCGCGACACCGGCGTGGCCTACCTGTTCGTCTCGCACGACCTCGGCGTCGTCCGTCGGGTCTGTCACCGGGTCGCCGTGATGTACCGGGGCGAGATCGTCGAGATCGGAGACGGGGAGCAGGTCACGCGCGCGCCACGTCACCCGTACGCCGAGCGCCTGCGGCTGGCCTCGCCCGTCGCGGACCCGGTGGCTCAGCGGGAACGCCGGGCGCAATGGCTCGCTCTGCGGGAGGTGCCCGATGCGGCGGTACGGTAGCTCCAGGCCGGAACACGCCACACCCCGGACTCGGCCGGAAGGACGCCATGCCGAAGATCATCGACCACGACCAGCGGCGACGGGACATCGTCGAGGTGGCCAAGAGCATCATCCTGAAGGGTGGGTTCGAGGCGGCGACCATGCGCAGCATCGCCGCGGAGGCGGGCTTCGCGAACGGTGCGCTGAAGCACTACTTCCCCGGGAAGGAGAGCATCGTCGCGGCGACGTTCGAGACGATCCTGCAGCAGATGTCCGAGGGCGTGGAGGCCGCGGGGCAGGAGCCGGTGGCGGCGGACGACGCCCTGCGGGGCTTCCTGCAGGCCACCGTGCCGCGCGACCCGGAGCAGATCGCCGCGGGCCGGGTGCTCCTGGCGCTCTGGGAGTACGCGATGGCGAACGAGTCCCTGGCCGAGCTCTACCGCGGACACCTGGGCTCCTGGCGAGCCTCGCTCATCGCGCGCATGGAGGCGGCCCGCGACGAGGGGTCGATCCGCGATCAGGACTACGGCCCGCTGGCGGACGAGTACATCTCCGCGGCGGTCGGGGCGACGGTCATCAACCTCATGTACCCGGACGGCGAGCGCATCGCCGACTACGAGAACTACATCGACCGGTTCCTCGCGCGGCTGCGCTGAGGGTGAGGGGCCGGTCCCGAGAGGACGGTCCGTCATGACCCTTCCCCCCGAACGACCCGTGGTGTTCCTGCACGGCCTCGCCTCGCGCGGCACGCAGGACTGGCCGGACAGCGAGTGGACGGCGGTGCTCGGCGACCGGCCGCGCCGGGTCCTCGATCTGCCGGCGCACGGCGACGCCCCCGGGCTCGGAGTCGTGCCGACCTCCGCGGTGCTCGACGCGCTCGCCGAAGCGATCGGCCCGGACGAGGTGGACCTCGTCGGCTACTCGCTCGGTGCCCGACTCGCGTGGGACCTCGCGCGGCACCCCGGTGTCGCGGTGCGGCGTCTCGTGCTCGGCGGCCTCAGCGCGGGGGAGCCCTTCGCGCTCGTCGACCTCTCCGCCGCGCGGGCCGCGCTCGCCGGCGGACCGGCTCCCGTCGACCCA
>NZ_RBLT01000032.1:0-232 GCF_003989315.1 Microbacterium sp. HSID17254 | reverse complement strand
AAAAAAAAAAAAAAAAAAAAAAAAAAAACATCATGCATGCTTTCCACGTCCGCCAACACCGCCTTGTTCCCCTTTCCACTCTCCTCTTCCATGCCTTTCCGTCCGTCCAACACCACGCCGTCATCGCCCCCCTCTTCGCCGAGGTTATTCACTTCGTCCGCTTGCACTTCCACGCCGCCTCCAATCACGCCGTCTTGATCTCCCTCCACCTCATCAGCCTCTTTGACAGCCA